>NZ_JCAXWU010000010.1:0-222413 GCF_059759695.1 Klebsiella sp. M041 | reverse complement strand
GCCTTACCCGGGCTACTCAGGTACCAGCGCCCAGGCCCGGTAAGGCGAAGCCGCCCCGGGCAAAAAGGTAAGCACGAACCGGGGATGCAATGCCCGGCGGCGCTGCGCTTGCGCGGGCCTACGGTCAGGTGTCCTCCCCGGTCATCGTTTGTAGCCCGGGAAAGGCGTTAGCCGCAACCCGGGAATTTCAGCCAATCAGACAATATCCTGCGCGTACTGCCACAGCGCCTTCAGCTGCGCCAGCTTCTCTTTATCATCCGCATATTGCTGATACAGCATCTGCAGCTCATCGGCATAGGCCTGCAAAAACTCAGGCGTAAATACCTGACGACGGTGCTCTAACCAGCGCTGCTGCTCATGTTCATCGAGCGTGCCGGGGAAGTTGCGCGCCCGGTAGTTAAACAGCAGGCGTTCGATGCGCTTGTCGGCGAAGGTGATATCCAGCGCCGGCAGATTGCGCGGTTCGGTTTCCAGCACGATTTTCATCGCCGCGCGGTCGGCATCGCTAAAGAACCCATTGTAAAGCTGGGCGTCGACGTTTTCGGACGGCACGAACGGCTCGGCTTCGGCATACACCGCCACCACTTTCTCCCGCACCTGCGGATTCGCCCGCAGCAGCTGGGCATTCTCCAGACAGCGCTGAATGGAGATCCCCAGCCGGTCGGCATCCTGCGGGCGCAGGGTATTGGCCTGGGCCAGCACCGGACATTTGTTCAAATGCACCAGCTTAATCGGCGCCGCCGGCAGATCGCCAAGCTCGGCGCGCGGGGTGTAAAGCCGCTCGCGCAGGGCGTCCGCATCCAGCTCCAGCAGCGGCGCCATATCCCCCGCCAGATCGACCATAATCACCGCATTGCGGTTTTCCGGATGCCAGGCCAGGGGCGCCACCAGGCTGGTGTTGCCGCGCGCGGCGCCGAACATGCCGGAGACATGCACCAGCGGCTTCATCTGCGGCACGTCGATGAGCGTCGCCAGCTTGCGCTTATTGCGGTGGCTGTAGAGATAGTCAAACAGCCGCGGCTGCCGGGTTTTCACCAGCTTCGCCATGGCGATGGTGGCGTACACGTCGGCCATCGCGTCATGGGCGTTCTGGTGTTCAATACCGTTGGCGACGGTCAGATGTTCAAGGCGGAAGCTCGGCAGACCCTCGTCATTTTCCGGCCAGGCGATCCCTTCCGGACGCAGGGCATAGCAGGCGCGCATCACGTCGAGCAGATCCCAGCGCGAGTTATCGTGCTGCCAGCTCCAGGCATAAGGGTCATAGAAGTTGCGATAGAAGATATTCCGCGTCACTTCGTCATCAAAGCGCACGTTGTTATAGCCGACGATGCAGGTTTGCGGCACCGTGAACAGATCGTGGATGCGGCGGGCAAACGCGGCCTCGTTATCCCCTTTGGCCAGCGCTTCCTGCGGGGTGATCCCGGTGATCATTACCGCCTGCGGCTGCGGCAGGTAATCGTCAGCGGGCTTGCAGTAAAACACCTCGGGCTCGCCCAGCACGTTTAACTCCGCGTCGGTGCGGATGGCGGCGAACTGCGCCGGCCGGTCAAGGGAAGGGCTGGTGCCGAAGGTTTCATAATCGTGGAATAAAAATCCGGGCTGGTTGACGCTGTCTTGCATAGTCTGTTCATTATCCGTGGTGGCGTGCGACCGGTATGGTAAACGATTTGCCCGGTCATCAGAAGGGTAACGGCAAGCAACATCCTCCGCCGTGTCATATTTTCTTGCAATTAAACCCTGATATGAAACGCGAAGTTCCGTAAAAAGGACGGCGGATCTGTAAATCTAGAGGATATGCCGTTGAAAGGCCGTTTGTTTATTGCTGTATCTTTGCTCGCTTCGAGCGTTTCCTGCGCATTTGCCGTCGACTTACCTGCTACGGTCGCGCCGCCTTCCATTCAGGCTGGCTCCTGGGTGCTGATGGATTACACCACCGGTCAGGTACTGACCGCGGGTAACGAACATCAGCAGCGCAATCCTGCCAGCCTGACCAAATTAATGACCGGCTACGTGGTCGATCGCGCCATCGACAGCCATCGTATCACCTTTGACGATATCGTCACCGTGGGGAAAGACGCCTGGGCGAAGGGCAACCCGGTGTTCGACGGGTCATCCCTGATGTTCTTAAAGCCAGGGGATCGCGTCAGCGTCCGCGACCTCAGCCGCGGGCTGATTGTCGACTCCGGCAACGACGCCTGCGTCGCGCTGGCTGACTATGTCGCCGGCGGTCAGCCGCAGTTTGTCGCCCTGATGAATCAGTATGTCGAAAAACTGCATCTGCAGGATACCCATTTCGAAACCGTCCACGGCCTCGATGCCCCGGGCCAGCACAGTTCGGCCTATGACCTGGCGGTGCTGTCGCGGGCGATTATCCATGGTGAGCCTGACGTCTACCACATGTACAGCCAGAAAAGCCTGACGTGGAACGGCATTACCCAGCAAAACCGTAACGGTCTGCTGTGGGATAAAACCCTGAACGTCGATGGCCTGAAAACCGGACACACGTCGGGCGCCGGGTTCAACCTGATCGCCTCGGCGGTGGATGGCCAGCGTCGGCTGATCGCCGTGGTGATGGGGGCCGACAGCCCGAAAGGCCGCGAGCAGCAGGCCGCGAAACTGCTGCACTGGGGGCAGCAAAACTTCGACACCGTGCAGGTGCTGCAGAAGGGGCAGAAGGTCGGCAGCGAGCGCATCTGGTACGGCGATAAAGAGCAGATTAAGCTCGGCACCGATCAGGATTTCTGGTTAGCGCTGCCGAAGGCGGAAGTGTCGCGGATTAAGGCGAAATACGTGCTGGATAAAAAGGATCTGGAGGCGCCGATCGCCGCCAACCAGCGGGTCGGCGAGATTTCGCTGTATGACGGCGACAAGGTCGTGGGCCACTATCCGTTGGTCACCCTCGAAAGCATTAATAAAGGCGGGGTGTTCTCGCGAATGAGCGATTACCTGCACCACGAGCTGTAACCACGCCAACCGCCTCTTTGCAGGCGGTTTTTTTTCGCCTGCCGCCCGGCAGACACGGTGACAACATCGCCGTTTTTTTCATCAGCCGCAATGGCGACTCTGTGAATTCGCGCACATACTGAGGGGGGATCTCCTGTTAAATTAACTGTATATTCATACAGTCATTTATCTCCAAAGGAGGCAAGATGAACTACAGCGTCACCCCCCTCGGCAAGAAAACCATTGCCGGTTTCCATCTGGTCGGGCCCTGGGATCAAACCGTCAGGCAGGGGTTTGAGCAACTGATGATATGGGTTGAGGGCCAGCAGGTGCCCGCCCGCGAGTGGCTTGCCGTCTACTACGATAACCCGGAGGACGTGCCGGCGGAAAAACTGCGCTGCGCCACCGTGGTCGCGGTTGACGAGGATTACGTCATTCCCGCCAACAGCGAAGGGGTGATCATAACGGCGATTGCCGGCGGGGATTACGCCTGCGCCCGCGCGCGGGTGGTGGATCACGACTTCGCCACCCCGTGGAGGCAGTTTTTCGACAGCCTGCTGCAGAGCACGGCGTATCGCATCGCCCCTCAGCCCTGCTTTGAGGTCTATCTTAACGACGGCAACCACGACGGCTACTGGGAAATCGACATGTATGTTCCCGTCGCCCGCGTCGCGTCGTAGCGATTTACCCCTGTTCCGGACAAGGATTTTTACATTCCCGGCACGCTCCGGGCGAAAAAGCAGTTACAATTGGCCTTTTCGTTTTGCCGGAGAGGGTTGTGCGCGCTGATAAATCACTCAAGCCATTTGAGATCCGCTTGTATCGCCATTATCGGGTGGTGCATGGTGTGCGGATTGCGCTGGCCTTTGTGCTCACCTTTTTGCTGGTGCGGCTGCTGAACGTGCCTGAGGGGACCTGGCCTCTCATCACCCTGGTGGTGGTAATGGGGCCGATCTCCTTCTGGGGCAACGTCGTGCCGCGGGCGTTTCAGCGCATCGGCGGCACGATCCTCGGCTCGGCGCTGGGGCTGGTGGCGCTGAAGCTTGAGCTTATCTCGCTGCCGCTGATGGTCCTCTGGTGCGCGGCGGCGATGTTCCTCTGCGGCTGGCTGGCGCTGGGCAAGAAACCCTATCAGGCGCTGCTGATCGGCATCACCCTGTCGGTGGTGGTCGGGGCGCCGCCGGGCGATATGCATACCGCGCTGTGGCGAAGCGGCGACGTGATCTTCGGCTCGCTGCTGGCGATGCTGTTTACCGGTATCTGGCCACAGCGGGCGTTTATCCACTGGCGCATCCAGATGGCCAGCTATGTCACCAACTTCAACCGCCTCTACCAGGCCGGCTTCTCGCCAAATCTGGTGGATCGGCCGCGGCTGGAAAAGCATCTCCAACAGGCGCTCAACGACGTCGTCAAAATGCGCGGGCTGATCACCCCCGCCAGCAAAGAGACGCACATCCAGAAGGCGATCTTCGAGGCTATCCAGACCGTCAGCCGCAACCTCGTGTGCATGCTGGAGCTGCAGATCAACGCCTGGTGGGCAACCCGTCCGGGCCACTTCGTCATGCTCAATGCGCACACCCTGCGGGAGACGCAGCAGATGACCCAGCAGACGCTGTTGGCCATCGCCCACGCGCTGTACGAAGGGAACCCTCAGCCTGTGCGCGCCAATAATGAAAAGCTGAATGAGATCGTCCTCGAACTGCGCCAGCTGATGAAAGAGCAGGGTGACGATAGCCTGGCGGAAACCCCGATCCATGGCTATGTTTGGCTCTCTATTGAACTGGCGCGCCAGCTGGAGCTGCTGTCGCATCTGATCTGCCGCGCGTTGCGCAAATAAGCACCAGATGCACCGGGTAACTGCATGGGTTGTTTCGATTCAGCAGCGTTTAGGGTTATGATAAACGCAAAGGAAAAAACATTGTCATCAGCGACTGCTAGCAGTTATGTTAGCCCTATAACGCAGTCGCTTTACGAATCCGAATCTCAATTATTAGGGGTGTAAAAATGGAAACAACTAAGCCTTCTTTCCAGGACGTACTGGAGTTTGTTCGTCTGTACCGTCGTAAGAACAAACTGCAGCGTGAAATTCAGGACGTTGAGAAAAAGATCCGTGATAACCAGAAGCGCGTTCTGCTGCTGGACAACCTCAGCGACTACATCAAACCGGGCATGAGCGTGGAAGCCATCCAGGGCATCATCGCCAGCATGAAGAGCGATTACGAAGACCGCGTTGATGACTACATCATCAAGAATGCCGAGCTGTCCAAAGAGCGCCGCGACATCTCTAAAAAACTGAAAGTGATGGGTGAAGCCAAAGTCGAAGGCTAATCCCAGCTGTCCGGCGGCGGTCAGCGTCGCCGGGCTGTTCTGCACTACCACCTCCCGTCTCTTTTTCTGCGAAAACTTTGTGCCGGCAACTGCCTCTTTCCACCGACTCTTTGCTATACTGCCCCGCGAAAACGTATTGATATCGGAAAGGTTTCTCTCATCCTGGCCGGGCATCTGACGCAGCGGCGTCAGGGCGATATCTCAACACCTCTCACCTCTCCGACGATCGATTCGCCAGAAGACATACTCAGGTGCTGACCGGGCGCGACAGAATCTCTTCCGCTGCTTTCGCCGACAGGAGTCAACCCCACGTGATTAAGTCATTCTTTGCCGCACTCTCGTTTATCAGCCGTCTGCCGGTCCCGGCGCGGTTATCTCAGGGCCTGGAGATCGAACAGTACCAGCGCAGTATCGTCACCTTCCCGCTGGTCGGTTTATTGCTCGGCGCCATCGCCGGCGCGGTGGTGTACCTCCTGCAGCCGTGGTGCGGCGTCCCGCTGGCGGCGCTGTTCGGCGCGCTGGCGCTGGCGCTGCTCACCGGCGGATTTCACCTTGACGGGCTGGCCGATACCTGCGACGGCATCTTCTCCGCCCGCACCCGCGATCGAATGCTGGAGATCATGCGCGACAGCCGGCTGGGTACCCACGGCGGGCTGGCGCTGATTTTTGTGCTGGTGGCGAAGGTGCTGGTGGTCGGCGAACTGCTGCTGCGCGATGTCAACCCCATCGCGGCGCTGGCGGCGGCCTGCGCCGTCGGTCGCGGAATGGCGGTGCTGCTGATGTATCGCCATCGCTATGCGCGGGAAAAAGGGCTGGGCAATCTGTTTATTGGCAAAATTAGCCTGCAGCAGACGCTGGTGACGATGGCGCTGGCGATCGCGCTGGCCACCGCCCTGCTGGGGCTGCAGGGGCTGCGCGCCGCGCTGATCGCCCTGGTGCTGATCTGGGGTCTGGGGTGGGCGCTGAAGCGAACCCTCGGCGGGCAGACCGGGGATACCCTCGGAGCGGCGATCGAGCTGGGTGAATTACTCTTTTTACTGGCGCTACTGTAAGGCCTGGCATCAACGGTGAGGAACAGAATGGAAACACTTTCGGCGTTACTGGCTGCCATTCCGCAGCCCGATGTGACGGGCATGGCGCGCGCGCAGCAGCATATTGATGGCCTGTTAAAGCCGCCCGGCAGCCTTGGCCGTCTGGAGAGCCTGGCGGTACAGCTGGCCGGTCTGCCGGGGCTGCAGGGGCAGCTGGCGCTGACTGAAAAAGCCATCGTGGTCATGTGCGCCGACCACGGCGTCTGGCATGAAGGCGTGACCCCTTCCCCGCAGGCGGTGACGGCCATTCATGCCGGCAATATGGTGCGGGGCAACACCGGCGTCTGCGTGCTGGCGGCGCAGGCCGGCGTGAGAGTGGAGGTGGTGGATGTCGGCATCGACGCCGAGCCGCTGCCGGGCCTGATCAACCTCAAGGTGGCCCGCGGTAGCGGGAATATCGCCCGGACGGCGGCGATGAGCCGTCAGCAGGCGGAGACGGTGCTGCTGGCCAGCATGCGTTTCACCCGCCAGCTCGCCGCCGACGGGGTGAACGTCTTTGGCGTGGGGGAGCTGGGGATGGCCAATACCACCCCGGCCGCTGCGACGATCAGCGTCCTGACCGGCAGCGACCCCGACGCGGTGGTGGGCTGCGGGGCCAATCTGCCGCTGGCGCAGCGGGGCCATAAGGTGGCGGTGGTGCGCCAGGCGATCGCTCATAACCAGCCGAACCCGGCGGACGGGCTGGAGGTGCTGGCGAAGGTGGGCGGTTTTGATCTGGTGGGTATGACCGGGGTGATCCTCGGGGCGGCCTCCTGCGGCCTGCCGGTGGTGCTGGATGGCTTCCTCTCCTACGCTTCGGCTCTGGCGGCCTGCCGCATGGCCCCGGCGGCGCATCCGTATCTTATCCCTTCGCACCTGTCGGCGGAGAAAGGAGCGCGGATCGCCCTCGACGCGCTGGGTCTGCGCCCGTATCTCGATATGGACATGCGCCTGGGGGAGGGCAGCGGCGCCGCGCTGGCCATGCACCTGTTGGATGCCGCCAGCGCGATGTACCACCAGATGGGGACCCTGGCGCAGAGCAACATTGTGCTGCCCGACAGCGCGCCAGCGTCCTGATGAAAAAGCGCATCGTCTCCACTATAGGGGGACGATGCGCTGCGTTTACAGCGCCTGCTGCCAGACCGCCTGCGGCAGTAGGTAAACCTGCGCCGGGGCGCGCATACCGTCGCTGACAATATGGCCGATACCGCTGGCCATCACCGCCAGGGTGACGTCAAAGGCGTTAAGGCTGTCGCCGAAGCCGGCGGTCAGGTTGAGCATCGAGCCATTGGCCATCAGGTAGACGGTTTTGTCAGCCATGCGGTAGGCGTTGATATACGGCATCACCTCTTCCTGAGGGTACTGGCGCAGGTACTCGCCGTCGATCTCTTCCGCCACGTGGCCGACGTTAAGGATAAACACGCCCGCTTTCGCCCGGTCCAGCGCCTGGCGATTAACCACGTTTTTACCGCCTGTCGCGGTGGCTACCACGTCCGCCGAGGCGATAGCCTCCTGGAGATCGACCACGTGCCAGCCGTCATAGGCCGCCTGCAGCCGACGGGCAGGATCGATCTCCGCCACCATCACCTGGCCGCCAAAGGCTTTTGCCGCCGCCGCGACGCCCTGGCCAACCAGGCCGTAGCCGATCACCAGCACTTTTTTCTCATGCAGGGTGAGATGAGTGGTCTGGAAGAAGGTGTGCCAGGCGGTGAGTCCGACCATATGGCGGTTATGTAGCCCCTCTTTGACCGGCAGATCGTCCCAGTTAAAGATCGGATAGCCGGGCTGAATATCCCCCAGCCGATTGACGCCGGAGCCGGTGGCTTCCAGACCCGCCACGATGTTGCCGAACTCGCCGCGCTGATGGAGGAGGGTGGTGATATCGGCCCCCATTTCGCACAGGTGAGTGGGCTGCCAGGCGATCGCTTTTTCCCATGACTGTTGCCAGTCGGCATCGCTCATATTGCGCCAGGCGCAGGCCTCGGCGCCGCGCTCCACCAGCCAGGCCACCACGTCGTCCTGTACGGTGGTGGGGTTACAGGTGGTTAAAAAGACCTGAGCACCCTTGTCGAGGATCCCCTGCACCAGCGGGATCATTTTCATGTCGAGGTGCATACAGCAGGCAAGGCGGACGCCGCTGAGGTCGGGCAGGGCGGCGACCTGACGCAGGGTACGCGGCATATTCTGGCTGGCCCATGCCACTTCTTTCGCTAAAGAGATTTTATTATTCACTGGGTTATGACCTTCAGTTCGCAAAAGGGGTATCCCCCTGACAGAAAAGGGATTCTATCAGCCCGGGCGAGAATTCACAGCCCTGCGCCGCCCGGAAATCGCCGCCCGCGCGATCCCCTGCTAAATACAGGGTTGTTAATGTAAGGTTAAAAAAAGAAAATAAAATATAAGTAACTCCTATGATCTGAGCGATAAAGCGATGTTGAGTGTCATTCCCGCAGGCCTGTTTTCACGGCTGCGGATTTTCCTTGGGCGGCTGAAGCCGCACGCGCTGCCGGTGGCTCGTCGGCATATTGTGCTGGGCTCCATCGGCGCCGGCACCGGGCTGGCGGTGACCAGCATGTTCAGCCACTGGCTGCTCGGCGAAGTCAACCTGTGGTTTATTGCCCCCATGGGCGCATCGGCGGTACTCCTGTTTGGCGTGCCGAGCAGTCCGCTGGCGCAGCCGTGGTCGATTGTCGGCGGTAATGTGCTGTCGGCGCTGATCGGCGTCACGGTGGGGATTCTGGTGCCCGACCCGGCGCTGGCCTGCGGGCTGGCGGCGGCGCTGGCCATCGCCGGGATGTATTTTCTGCGCTGCCTGCATCCTCCCGGCGGCGCGGTGGCCCTGACGGCGATCCTCGGCGGCGCCGGGGTACACAGCGAAGGCTATCACTTTGTGCTGACGCCGGTGCTGCTCAACTCGCTGATGCTGGCGCTGCTGGCCATCGTGTTTAACAATCTGGTTGGCCGCCGCTACCCCCATCCGCTGGCGGCGGAGGAGGTCAAATCCCGTGCGGTGCCGCTGGGCATTTCGGTTACCCGGGAAGATATTCACGCCGCCCTGCTGGAAGGCCAGTTCCTCGACATTGACGAAGACGATGTCCAGGAACTGCTGGAAAATATCGAACAGCAGGCGCGCCAGCGCATCGCGGCGGCAGGCCGCCGCTGACAGCGCCCTCCCGGCCGCGGCTTAGAGATCGCCGGTAAGATACTGCGCGACCCCGCGGCCAAAACTCCAGTCGCCTTTCTGGTTGCTGATAATCGACACCATCACATCATCGCCGCTCAGGCCGCAGTGCTCCGCCAGCTCCTCCTGCAGAATGGCGAAGAAACGCTGCTTCTGCGCGTCGCTGCGCGGGCTGGTATAGACCCGCACCACCACCTGATCCCGCGTGCGGGTCAGTCCGAGGCCGGTGTCTTCAATCACCATATGGTGGGCTTTGTTTTCGTGAACAATCTGGTAGCGGTCGCGTTCCGGTACCTCGAAGGCGCGCAGCACGGCGCGATGAGCGGCATCCAGCAAGGTTCTGATCTCCTGTTCCGTACGGCCTTCAATCAGGTCAAATGTCAGTAATGGCATGCAGGTGGTCCTTATCGTTAGGGAATAATCGCTGTCTGATATGGATGCTAGCCGATGCCGTCGCGGGCAAAAACCGCTATAGTTGAATACATTGTTTTTACTGGTGAACAATCAATATGAGCGAGAGTCGTCCGGAGAGTTACTGGGCCCATCTTTACTGGCTGACGGTGCTGGAAGAGCAGAAAAGCTATACCCGGGCCGCGGAAAAGCTGGGGATCAGCAAGTCGGCCATCAGCCAGAAAATCAGCGAGCTGGAGCGGGTGACCGGTAAAACGCTGGTCCATCGCACCACCCGCAGCGTCAGCCTCAGCGACGACGGGCTACGGCTGGTGGCGGAGCTCAGTGAGCCGTTTGGCCAGCTGCGGGATATTTTCACCGGCGCCTGCGATGAGGGCGGACCGCTGCGGGGGACGTTGCGCCTGACCGCGCCGGTGGCCTTTTCCCGTCAGCAGCTGGTGCCGGCGATCGCGCCCTTTTTACATCAACATCCCCAGCTGCATCTGCAGCTGGAGGTGACCGACCGGCTGGTCTCTCTCGGCAGCGAAGGGTTCGACCTCGCCATCCGCCACTGTCGGCGCGAGGCGCTCCCGGACACCCACGTCGCCTGGCCGCTGTGCCACACGGCCACGCTGATCGTCGCATCCGCCGACTATATTCGCCGCCATGGCCGCCCGGAGACGCCCGACGATCTGCGTCAACACCAGTGCCTGACCTATCCCCGTGGGCCCCAGCGCCCGCAGTGGACGTTCGCCTCCCGCCAGACGCCCGATGAGCGGGTGACCATCAACGTGCAGGGGCCGTTCGCCACCAACAACAGCGAGTCGCTGCGCGATGCGGTGCTGGCGGGGTTGGGGGTGGCGCTGCTGCCGGATTTTAGCGCCCGGGAGGCTATCGGCCGCGGGCTGGTGCAGGAGCTGCTGCCGGCGTGGCAGCCGGTGGAGGTGTTCGCCGATCGGCTGTACGTCATCCGGCCCTATACTCCGCGGGTGTCGCGCGCGGTGGAGACCTTTAGCCGCTACCTGAAAGCGACCTTCAGCGAGCCGCGTCCAGCTCCCGGGCCAGCGCCTCGCTGAAGCGGGGGAGCAGATGGCGCTCGCCGGGAAGCAACTGCGCCAGGGTGACGGTTTTGTCGGCGCGGTAGACCCGCCCGCTGCCGAGCTGCGCTTCGAAGGCGTTCGCCGCCTGATGCGCCGCGCTAAGATCGACGTCAATAAGGATCACCGCATGGGCCAGCACCACATGGCCGCCGCTCGCCGTCAGCGGCCGCCAGTACTGGGCGGTACCGACAATCTTGCGCGCCTCCTCTTCCTCTCCGCAGGCGAGGTTATACCGGCCATCGCAAAAGGAACCGCTCACCGCCCGGGCGTGGCTGGCAACGCCGAAGCGCGCGAAGGTGCGCTGCAGCACAGCGCACAGGGAGTGATAGATGGGTTCGGCGGCCTCGCCGAGCGGCTGCTGCACCGGCCAGGCGAGGCTGAGGTTGATAATCCCCGGCCCCTGGGGCACCAGACCGCCCCCGGAGCGGCGAAGCCATACCGGCCAGCCCCGCGCGGCAAAATGCGCGCTGACCGCCGGCAGGTCCGCAAACTGACGATAGCTCCCCGGCACCACGAATCCCTGCGGCGCCTGCCAGAGCTGGGCGACGGCCTCGCCGGCGCCGGCTTTGGCAAACAGCGGTTGTTCCGCCTGGGTGGGGTCCTCGCAAAACTGCAGCGCCAGCGAGGCGGGGGTAAAGCGGCGTGGCCAGCAGTCGGCCAGGGGCAACAGAGACATGCGTTCTCCTTACCGGAGGGCGCGGGTCGCGCCCTCCGAAGGCTGGTCAGTCGACGGTATGCTTTTTCATCAGCAGCGCGGTGAGCGCTGACAGCAGGCATCCCGCGGTCAGATAGAGGGCCACGCTGTGCCAGGAGCCCCCGGAGAAGGTGACCAGCGCCGCGGCGATAAAGGGCGTAAAGCCGCCGCCGACCACGCTCGCCACCTGGTAGCCGACGCCGGCGCCGCTATAGCGATAGCTGGCGCCGAACAGCTCGGTAAACATCGGCTGCTGGACGCAGACCACCATATCATGGGCGATATTGGCCAGCATCAGGGCGAAGAACAGGATCCAGAAAACGGACTGACTCTCCAGCGCCATAAAGAACGGAAAACCGCTCAGCGTGCCGATCAGCGCCCCGGTAATATAGATCCGCCGACGGCCAAAGCGGTCTGCCAGCCAGGCGAAGCAGGGGATAGTCAGACAGCTGAGGCCGCCCACCAGCAGGCCGATGTTGAGGAACAGCTCGCGCGGCAGGCCGAGGTTTTGCGTCGAGTAGTTGAGGGCGAAGGCGGTGACGATGTACATGGTCAGCAGTTCGCACAACCGCAGGGCAATAATCAGTAAAAACGCCCCGGGATGGCGAAGCAGGGCTTCCACTACCGGCAGCCGCTTTTTCACCTGCGGCGCGTTGGCCTGGCTCTGCTGGGCTTCAAACTCCTGCGATTCGGCCATACCGTTACGGATCCACAGCGCAATCAGGACCAGCGCCACGCTGAACAGGAAGGGTAAGCGCCAGCCCCAGCTGAGGAACTGCTCGTCGGTGGTCAGGCTGCTGATCAGCGATACCAGCCCGGTGGAGAGCAGCAGGCCGACGCCGTAGCCCACCTGCACCCCGCTGCTGTAAAAGGCTTTTTTTCCCTTCGGCGCGTTCTCCACCGAGAGCAGCGCCGCGCCGCCCCATTCGCCGCCGACGGCAAAGCCCTGAACCGCCCGCAGGAACACCAGCAGCACCGGCGCCCACCAGCCGATCTGACTGAATGAGGGGAGCAGGCCGATGCAGGCGGTGGCGATACCCATCATCCAGACGGTCATCATCAGCATCCGCTTGCGCCCGAGACGGTCGCCGAAGTGGCCAAAGATAATCCCGCCCAGCGGGCGAAAAAGAAACCCGACGCCGAAGGTGGCAAACGCGGCAAGGGTGCCCATCGCCGGGCTGATTTGCGGGAAAAATTCGCGGTTAAACACCAGCGCGGCGGTAATGCCATAGAGAAGAAAATCGTACCAGTCGACCACGGCGCCGGCAAAGCTGCCTCATGCCGCCCGCCGGGCCCGATGCAGCGAATCCGGCGCCTCACCGGGCTGCACGCTTATTGTTGAATCCATACCCTGTCCTGTCAGTCACGTAATTCGTTGTTATTGGAATGAGACGCTTTTCGCGTAGCGTCTGCACTGAGACTACCGCGCAGCGGCCGTGGAGGAAAGTAGTTTGCCTGCTAAGCGGCGAGCTGTTGCAAAAATAAGCGACCGGAAAGGCGGGCGAAATCACACCCTTTACTAAACATTCTGGCAATTTGCCAGCAAGCTTATACTTTTAATTAAATCAACGGATAACAAAGAGGAGCACCTTTTAAGAATTGACGTAAATGGTTTACACTTAACATGTCTCCTTCTCTGGAATGGTGAGTTAAATGCGTCTACTTCTTGCAGTTTTATTTTGTTCTGTCATGTTGCCTTCTGCTTATGCTGAAAAACTGCCTGCGCCGACAGGAAAACCTGTACTGACCATTTCCGGCAAAATCGGAAATACGAACGTCGGTGACAAGGCGGTTTTTGATCTCGCGATGCTGGAAAAGCTGGGCATGAAGACGGTGGAAACCACCACCCCCTGGTACACCGGCAAGGTCCGTTTTGACGGCATTCCCCTTAATAAACTCATGGATTTAGTCGGCGCTAAAGGCCAATCCGTCCGCGTGCTGGCGCTCAACGACTACACCACCATTATCCCGATGGACGATTTTTATAAATTCCCGGTCATTATGGCGTTAAAAATGAACGGCCAATATATGCGCGTTCGGGATAAAGGCCCGTTATTTATCGTCTACCCTTACGACAGCAGCGCTGAATTACAGAACCAGATCTATTATTCCCGATCGGCCTGGCAAGTTTCTAAGATTATAATAGAGTAAGGGTCGGATCTTGAATCGAATACTCACGGCTATTATTTTGTCGTTGTTTATTGTGACTGGATATATTACTTATCTGGTGCATGAGCGACAAAGTGAGTTGCAAAAATTTACCCGCTATACGGACTCGTGGTCAATGTCGCAGATGGTATCGGAATATATGCGACTGGAGTCTCGTCTGGCGGGAATGGCGATTGGGGCCGAAGGGGCGGACCACGATGAGGTGCGCCTGCGCCTCGAGATCATGATGAGCCAGATCGAACTCCTGCAGGAGGGCGATCTGGGTCGCTTTATTAATAAAAGCGAACAGCGGAAGGCGGTGGTCGCCACGCTGATCCGCAATCTCCATTTGCTTGATAAACAAGTTGATACCATGACGCCGGCGCAGGTTAAAGCGATCCTGCCGGTGTTAAGCGAACTGGATGGCCCCCTGACCTCAATGGCGGCCGCCACGCTGACGCAAGATATTAATATCGTTAATATCACCCATGATAAAATTCAGCATCTCTATTATATCTACTCGGTGATCTCCATTCTGCTGATCGCCATGTGTATTTCCCTCGGGCTGCTGATGCTGCGGCAGAATAATAACCTGCGGCGCGCCCACGTTCGTATGAAAACCCTGGCCAACGATCTGCAGGCCTCGAAAGAGAAGCTGCAGGTGCAGAACCGTCGACTGCAGTACGATGCCTACCATGATTCGCTGACCGGTATGCCCAACCGTCTCTCTTTCTGGCAGCGTCTGCAGGAGATCGTCAATCAGGTGCGCCCCTATAATGGCTGCGCCGTGGTGATGCTTTTCGACCTCGACAGCTTTAAGGATGTAAACGATACCCTCGGGCATGACGCCGGCGATAAGCTGCTGCAGGATCTGGCCAGCCGCCTCTCTTTTTTCCGTAAAACCTCAGAGACGTTGTATCGTCTCGGCGGCGATGAGTTCGCGATGCTCTCTTACGATCTGACCGAAGAGATGGCGCTCGAGCGGGCCAATGTTATCCGGGAGAAGATCAGCCAGCCCTATCAGATCTACGATGCGCAGATTAATATCGACGCCTGCATCGGGATCGTGATCTCTGATGGCGAAAGCCGGACCGATTATCTGTACAAGTGCGCCGACCTCGCCCTGTATGAGGCGAAAAAAGAGGGCAGCGGCCATGTGCAAATTTTCCGGCCCGGAATGCTGCAGCGTCTGCAGGAGAATAAATCGTTTGAAGACGATCTGCTGCAGGCCCTGGCCCATGACGAATTCAAAGTCTACTACCAGCCGATCGCCGATACCGTTACGCGCGAAATCTACGGTTATGAAGCGCTGGTTCGCTGGTTCCATCCGGTGCGCGGCGCCGTGCCGCCGACGGTGTTTATCCCGGTGGCAGAGAAAATCGGCCTTATCAATGCCCTCGGCGAGTGGGTGCTGAAAACCGCCTGTGCCGAAGCGGCCAGCTGGGCGACGCCGCTCAAGGTCTCGGTCAACGTTTCACCGATTCAGCTGATGAACACCTCGCTGACCGACACCATTATCAGCGTATTGCAGCAGACTGGACTCGATCCGCGACGGCTGGATCTGGAGATCACCGAGTCGGATGTGTTCAATGAGAACACCCGTTCGCTGGAAATTCTCAGCCAGCTGCGCGAGCAGGGCATTCAAATCTCCATCGATGACTTTGGTACCGGCTATTCTTCGTTGTCGCGTTTAAGCTACTTCCCGTTCGATAAAATCAAAATCGACCGCTCGTTTGTTATCAATATTCCGGAGCAAAAAGACGATCTGGATATCGTGCGCCTGATTATCAGCATGGGAAAGAGCCTGCATATGCGCATTGTGGCTGAAGGGGTGGAGACCGAAGAGCAGTTGGCCTCGCTGCAGGCGCTGGGCTGCGACCTGGTGCAGGGTTATTTAATCGGCAAACCGAGTCCGCTGCGCTAAATGAAATATGAAGGCCCTTAAAGATATTATTCCGGGCGATTTCAGCAAGCTGAAATCGCCTTTTTTATTTTCCCTTAGCGCTAATCCCAGAGGGGTATAAAAAGGAGTAGAGGTAAAATTCGCCAGGAAAATAATATCCTTCACCTTTGAAAGAGGTATATGATATGCATCATATAGGCTATTTCTGACCGTATCTTTTGCGACGGTAAAGTGAGGCGCAATCATGCAGCGAATTATTATTCCCACCCATTACGTTCATACCCGCAGCACGCCGCTGTGGACTAAGGAGACCGCCCCGGCCTCTATCTGGCGCCGCCATCTGGACGCTGGCACCCGCCAGGGGGTCTATCCCCGGCTGTCGGTGATGCAGGGGGCGATCCGCTATCTCGGCTATGCCGATGAAACCAGCCCCGAACCGGTTGAAACCCTGACCATTGAAGCCGGCCAGTTTGGCGTTTTTCCGCCGGAAAAATGGCACTGCATTGAGGCCCTCTCGGAGGACACGGTTTTTAATGTCGACTTCTATGTTGATCCGAAAATTCTCATCGAGGGATAAAATTATGAACAGTGAAAATAAAGGTTACACCTTAGCGGTAGAGAATAGCCGGCTTCAGCGGAAACAAGAAAAAATATTCCTCAAACCGATGGTCTTGTATATTCCGCAGCAGGCGGTGGAGGCCGTTAATGGGCTGCTGAGCGATCTGCCAGACGACAATTTAGAGGGGGAGTTTGTGCTGACGGTCACCAATAACAATAACGGCGTCTCGGTCGATAAAAGCTTTTCCTCGCTGGCGGCGCTGCGCGACCCGCTTACCGCGGCCGATGCGGTGAAGGAGCTGATCAATATCGTCCGCGGCTATGAGTCCGACGAAGAGACCAACGTTTGCGGCTGGTAAGGCCGCTATCCCGCTGCCGGCTGGCCGCTGTCGCCCAGGGCCATCTGACCCACCAGCCACTCCCGCAGCGCGATAATATCCGCCCGCTGCGCTGCCGCTTCGGTGGTGACCAGATAGTAGCTGGCGCCCGGCAATGCGCCGCTGAATGGCGCGGATAACACCCCGCGCTGCAGCAGATCCCGCGCCAGCAGTTCGCTGGCGATCACCGCCCCCTGGCCGGCCACCGCCGCCTGCAGGGCATGGGTTTCATCGCTAAAGGTTAACCCCGCGTCAATATTCAGCGTCGGCGGTCCATAGCGGCGACGCCAGTTCTCCCAGCTCGGCGAATCGGCCGGTACGTGCCGGTTGGCGACGTGAAACAGCGTCACCTGCGCCAGATCGTCAGGCCGGCTGAGGGCCAGCGTCGGGCTGGCGACCACGATAAAGCGATCCTTATGCAGCAGGGTACAGCACAGATCCGGCTCGGGCGTTTCGCGATAGCGAATCGCGGCGTCCACCGTGCCCAGATGCAGATCCACCCGTTCGACGCTGGTGTGCAGACGCAGGTCGATAGCCGGAAAGCGGGCGGTGAAGTCCGCCAGCCGTGGCACCAGCCAGTGGGTGAGAAAATTGGAGGTGGTGGTGACGGTTAAGGATGGCGGCTGGCGGGCCTGGGCTATCTGGACGACGGCCTGCTCCAGGGCGCTGAAGGCGCGCTGGGTAGCGGCGTAGAGGATCTCACCATCGGCGGTCAGGCTGACGCCCTGCGCGCTGCGTTCGCAGACCCGGCACTCCAGGACCGATTCCAGCAGTTTAATCTGATGGCTGACCGCCGTCGCGCTGACGCCGAGCGCCCCGGCGGCCAGTTTAAAACTACGCTGGCGAGCGACGGCGTGAAAGGCGCGCAGGGCACCCAGCGGCGGCAGGCGGGGGGTTCTCATGGCTGAGTTTTTCTCATCTATGGCTGAAAACTATGCGTTTGTGTGTCCCTGTATAGTGGCGATAGGCTACGGGCATGTAAAGACGATGACATGAGTTATTTTCATGCCGTTTAATGTGTCAGGAGCTGAATATGCACGTTTTACACCACCATGCCGTCGCGAAGGAGGGGGGAACCATCGACCCGCGCGGTCGCGCCATCGCCCTCAGCGTGGTCTTCGCCGCCGGGGCCTTGCTGTTCATCATGGCCCCCGTTATCGGGGAGAGCGGCACGCTGGGTCTGCTGGCGCTCCTGATCGCTGCCTTCGGCGCCGGATGGGGATTCGCGCGCGCGCAGCCCTGGCTCTATCGGGCGCCCCTGACGGCGACGCGCTGGGCCTTCCTGGTGTCGGCGGCCGGCTGGCTGCTGGCGCTGGTGGCCTGGTATGGCGGCCAGGCCTGGCCGGCGCTCCTCCCCGGCGTGACGTTCGGCAGCGCGGGGGCGGCTGTCGCCTGGCGCATTGCCGCCGGGCGGGCGGCACTGTCGGGGCGCCGCGCCGGCGGCGCCACGGCGCTGAGCGTGGCTGTCGCTATCGCGGCGACGCTGCTGACCTGGCATACCGCCGGGGCAGGACGCGGCGGCGTGAACTTTGCCTTTGCCGTGCTGCTGGACTGGGCGCTGCTCGGCGCGCTGATTGTGCGGATCCGCCAGCAGGAGAGTGCGGCGTAGCCGCCGCCGCTTGCCGGGTTCAGGCGAGCCGATCAAGCGAAACGGGATAAGTCGTCCGGCGGGGTGATAAATTTCTTCTACACTGTTACTGGCATCACATTCCTGCGCGGCTGGCTTCTCAGCCGGCCGCCGTCGGCATTCAGTCCAGGCACGGGCCTGCAGGCTGGTTATCCTGAAAGAGGAGTCTGTAACATGGCATTTGTCACCACCCAAGACGGCGTCAATATTTACTTCAAAGACTGGGGTCCAAAGGAAGCTCAGCCGATTGTTTTTCATCACGGCTGGCCGTTAAGCGCCGACGACTGGGATAACCAGATGTTGTTTTTCCTTGCCGAAGGCTTTCGGGTCATCGCCATCGACCGCCGGGGCCATGGCCGCTCCGATCAGGTCAGCGAGGGGCATGATATGGACCATTATGCGGCAGACGTCTCGGCGGTAGTGGAGCATTTGGATCTGCACAATGCGGTCCACGTCGGGCACTCCACCGGCGGCGGCCAGGTCGCCCGCTACGTGGCCCGCTACGGCCAGCCGCAGGGGCGGGTGGCGAAGGCGGTGCTCATCAGCGCCGTTCCACCGCTGATGGTCAAAACCGAACAGAATCCTGGCGGCACGCCGATCGAGGTGTTTGACGGTTTCCGCAAAGCGCTGGCGGCTAACCGCGCCCAGTTCTATCTCGACGTCGCCTCTGGCCCGTTCTATGGCTTTAATCGTGACGGAGCGGAGGTGTCGCAGGGGACTATCCAGAACTGGTGGCGACAGGGGATGATCGGCAGCGCCAAAGCCCATTATGAGGGCATTAAGGCGTTTTCAGAAACGGACCAGACCGAAGATCTTAAGTCGATTACGCTGCCGGTGCTGGTCATGCAGGGCGATGACGATCAGGTGGTTCCCTATAAAAATGCCGCTATCCTGCAGGACCAGCTGCTGCCCAACAGCCAGCTGATCGTTTACCCTGGCTTCCCGCACGGGATGCACACTTCCCACGCCGATACCATCAACGCCGATCTGCTGGCGTTTATCCGCGCCTGATCTTCCCTTTCGCCGGGCGGAATGCCGCAATGGCCTTCCGCCAGCGCCCCGGCCGCCCGTCGCCGGGGCGCGCCGGTTGACGAGCAGGGGAAATCTGCTTAACTCATGGGATACCTGACGACTATTTTCCCCCTGGCAGGATAAAACGCCGGGTTTCCCGCGGGAAGCCCGGTGGAATTCTGCGCAAGAGACAAGAGAGAGACAATGAAATTAGCCGGACTTCATCCCGACGAGCAGCGTCGCCTGCAATCGCTTCGCTCTTCCGGGCTGTTGAATAGCGGAAAAGAAGAACGCTTTGATCGCCTGACCAGGCTTGCCCGTTCGCTGTATAACCTGCCGGTGGCGTCCATCAGCCTGGTAGGGGAAGATCTGCTGCATATCAAATCCTGTGCCGGTCTGGATGTGGACACGGTGCCGAGAGACATTTCATTTTGCGCCCATACCATTTTGCAAACCGACCCGCTTATCGTTAACGACATGCAGCAGGACGAGCGTTTTCACGACAACCCGCTGGTGATCCAGGCGCCGTTTATCCGCTTTTACGCCGGGTACCCGGTGCAGCTGCCGGATGGCGCGACGGTGGGGTCATTTTGTCTGATGGATCATCAGCCGCGTTCGTTTTCCGCGCATGAAATGCAGATCTTAAGCGATCTGGCGGCGATCGTGGAGGATGAGTTCAAGGTGCTGGATGCGGCAACCTCTGATGAGCTGACGGGACTGTTTAACCGCCGGGGATTCCTCACCCTGGCCGAGTATGCCCTGCTGACGGCCCAGCGCCGTCATGAGCCGGTCAGCCTGGCGTTTGTCGACCTCGATCGCTTTAAGCACATCAACGATACCTGGGGGCATGAAGAGGGCGATCGCGCGCTGATCGCCATCGCCGATTTGATGAAAGCCGCCTTCCGTGAATCCGATATCCTCGCCAGGCAGGGAGGCGATGAGTTTATTATTCTGTTCGCCAATACCAGCCGCCACGATGCCGCGGCGGCGATGGAGACGCTCAGCCACAACGTAGCGCGTTTCAACCAGCAGGCGGCTCACCCCTGGCAGCTGGCGTTCTCCTGGGGCTGCGTGGAGTACGATCCCGCCAGCCACCCCAGTCTCAACGCGCTGGTGGCCACTGCCGACCGCCTGATGTATCAGGCGAAGCAGAAACAGGGGCGCGAGCGCCGTTAATCCTTTGCGGCGGCGGCATTCAGCAGGTACTCCTGCGCCTGCTGCCGCTTCTGCGCATAGTCACCGAGCAGCGCCTGCTGCGATTTCCCGGCGTTGTCATAAAACAGGCCGCCCTGATCGGCGATAAAGTGATAATGCTGTTCCAGCTGGCCTATCACCCAGTCGATACGTTGCAGGGTGAGCAAGGTGCAGGACTGGCCATGCAGGTCGTCTTCAATATCCAGCACGTGTGAGCGGAAGGCCTCCAGGGCAAATAACCGGCTCAGCGCGGCAGGGTCCGCCAGCGCCGTCTCCCAGCGCGCCGTTATCTGCTGAAAATGAGCCTGCACCTGCGGGGATGCCCGCCGGGCGCGAAGCCAGACCAGCTTGCGCCGGTAGCTTTCGACCGCCAGCCGCTTCATCTCGCGATACTGCGCCAGCTGCTGTTCGGTATCGGGCACCCGGGTCATCAGCCAGCTAAAAAAGAAGCGGGTCTCAAAGCGCTCGACAAAGTGAAACAGGGGATCGGCCAGACCGTTGCTGTTGAATTCTCTCAGCGGGTCGAAGGGATACATATAGCCAAAATCGAACAGCCACAGCTGCTCCTCCCGGTCCACCAGCAGGTTCCCGCTACAGAGATCCCACTCCATCAGCCCCTGCTCCTCACAGGCTTCCAGCGTGGTGAACAGCTGAGCGATCAGCGGCGGGGTCAACTGGTGAATCGGCTCGCCATCGATCCAGGGGGAGAGGAGGATGCCGAGGCGATAATCGGCATACAGCGTCGGGACGATGTGGGTGAAGCGCGGCGCGGTATTTGGGTCATCCTTCAGCCGTTGCAGCGCCTGCCGGCGCTGTACCTCGTTTAAAAACGACAGCTGGCCGTTAAGGTTGGCAACGCCGGCGACGGCGCGTCGTTTCTTTAAATTGTACTCCTTGCCGGCGATGCGCAGCCGGTAAACCTCGCCGGTCAGCCCCGAACCGTATACCTGCACCACATAGGGTGAATCCGCAGCCAGCGCGGCGAGGGTCTCCGGCGGCAGTGGACATTGATTGACGTCGCCGACGATAAGAGGTTCTCCGCTGCGATCGAACGCCTGCTGCTGCTGTTGTCTGAGGTTCATGGCGCCTCCTTAAAAGACATGGGACAGAGTGATTTATCCACGCTATCTCACCCGCAAGCGGCAGCAAAATCATCCTACCGCCAGGCGCTTTTTCAGGCTGAGCGGTGGCGCGTTCACGGAGGATACCTGGGGCGTAGGGCGGCGGCCCTGACGCCGTTGTCAATGAGGTGTTTGCCAGGCTGGGTGCGATTCTGAGTTAACGCCAGAGACGCAAGAAAGCAAAAAGCCTGCTCGAAAGCAGGCTTTTTAAATTTGGCTCCTCTGACTGGACTCGAACCAGTGACATACGGATTAACAGTCCGCCGTTCTACCGACTGAACTACAGAGGAATCGTGTGGAGTCGTATCTTAGCGGCGAAAAATCTTTTGTCAAACATCAATTCGCCCGTTCAGGTGCAACTGCCGCTTCCATCAACAATTTGTTGTCATTTCCGACAATGATTACGGAAAAATACTTTGCAGGATATCCATTTCTCGATCATCATTTGAAATGTTGTTTCAACATCTCTCACTAAGGTCTCTCTTGAACGTCACCTCCGCCGTACGCCAGGCCGTCGAACGGACATCCTGGTTTAAAAAACGTCAGCGTTATCGTGTGCTGTACTGGCGCGAAATCAGCCCCCTCGCTGTGCCCATTCTGCTGGAAAATGCCTGTGTGCTGTTGATGGGGGTGTTGAGCACCTTCCTTGTCAGCTGGCTGGGCAAAGAGGCCATGGCCGGGGTGGGCCTGGCCGATAGCTTTAACATGGTGATCATGTCGTTTTTTGCCGCTATCGATCTGGGTACCACGGTGGTGGTGGCTTTTAGCCTCGGCAAGCGAGATCGGCGGCGGGCGAGAGCGGCCGCGCGCCAGTCGCTGGCCATTATGACCCTGTTTTCTATTGTGCTGGCGGGAGTGATCCACGCTTTTGGTCAGGAGATTATTAATTTTGTCGCCGGCGATGCCACCCCGCAGGTGAAGGACCTGGCGCTGACCTATCTCGAGCTGACGGTGCTGAGCTATCCGGCGGCGGCGATTGCGCTAATCGGCAGCGGGGCGCTGCGCGGCGCCGGGACCACCAAAATCCCGCTGTTGATCAACGGCGGGATGAACATCCTCAATATCCTAATCAGCAGCGTGCTCATCTATGGCCTCTTCTCCTGGCCGGGGCTGGGCTTTGTCGGCGCCGGTCTCGGGCTGACCATTGCCCGCTATATTGGCGCCATCGCCACTATCTGGGTGCTGATGGTGGGCCTCAATCCCGCGCTGCGGCTGTCGCTGAAGGGCTACTTCAAACCCTTTAACTTCGCCATTATCTGGGAGGTGATGGGGATCGGCATCCCGGCCAGTATCGAATCGGTTCTGTTCAATGGCGGTAAGCTGCTGACCCAGATGTTTGTCGCCGGGATGGGCACCAACGTTATCGCCGGCAATTTCATTGCTTTTTCGGTGGCCTCGCTGATTAACCTGCCGGGCAACGCCCTCGGCTCCGCCTCGACGATCATTACCGGCAAGCGGCTGGGGAAAGGGCAGATTGGCCAGGCGGAATTCCAGGCCTGGCATGTGTTCTGGCTGTCGACCATTATTCTGACGCTGATTGCCTGGGGCAGCGCCCCGTTCGCGGGCTTTATCGCCTCGTTCTATACCCATGAAGAAGACGTAAAAGAGGTGGTGAAGCAGCTGCTGTGGCTCAACGCCCTGTTTATGCCGATCTGGTCGCTGTCGTGGACTTTACCCTGCGCCTTCAAAGGCGCCCGTGACGTACGCTATACCATGTGGGTGTCGATGCTCGGCATGTGGGGCTGCCGGGTGGTGGCGGGCTATACGCTGGGTATCGTGCTGGGGATGGGCGTGATCGGCGTCTGGTTAGGGATGGTGCTTGACTGGGCAGTGCGCGGCGTGCTGTTTTACTTCCGCATGGTGAGCGGCCGATGGCTGTGGAAGTACCCGCGGGTGAAGGCCTCAACGCCGGATACCTGATCCGTTTGCCGGATAAACGCCATTTTTTGCGCAAAGTGAGGAATAATTCGGCAAACGATTCATTTTATTAAAAACAGGCTTTACAGCGTCCGGCGTCATCGTTAATATGCGCCCCGTTCACACGATTCCTCTGTAGTTCAGTCGGTAGAACGGCGGACTGTTAATCCGTATGTCACTGGTTCGAGTCCAGTCAGAGGAGCCAAATTTAAAAAAGCCTGCTTTCGAGCAGGCTTTTTGCTTTTCTGTCTGTCCGTTTCCTTGCGGACTCAACATCCGCAGCCACCGCCGGGACGTTTGTGTCGCTCACCCGGCCACTGACGCTCCCCTGCGGGTAACGCCAGCGTTTTCCTCTCTCTTTCCCCGTTGCCGGTTAGCGGAACGGCGGTTCGTTGAAGGTGCGTAGCTTACGCGAGTGCATGTGATCCCCCTCGGCGCGCAGCAGGTCGATGGCCCGAATGCCGATCTGCAGATGCTCAGAGATGGCCCCCTCATAAAAGCGGTTGGCCTGACCGGGGAGCTTGATCTCACCGTGCAGCGGCTTGTCCGAGACGCAGAGCAGCGTGCCGTAGGGGACGCGGAAGCGATAGCCCTGGGCGGCGATGGTCGCGCTCTCCATATCGATAGCCACCGCGCGGCTGAGATTAAAGCGCAGCGCGGAAGCGGAATAGCGCAGCTCCCAGTTACGGTCGTCGGTGGTGACCACCGTCCCGGTACGCAGCCGCTGCTTCACTTCCTCGCCCGGCATCCCGCTCACCTGCTTGGTGGCGTCGTACAGGGCGCGCTGCACTTCGGCAATGCTGGGGATGGGAATATCCGGCGGTAGCACCGCATCCAGTACATGGTCGTCGCGCAGATAGGCGTGGGCCAGCACATAGTCGCCGATGGCCTGGCTTTCACGCAGGCCGCCGCAGTGGCCGATCATCAGCCAGACATCCGGGCGCAGCACCGCCAGGTGGTCGCAGATGGTTTTGGCGTTGGCCGGGCCGACGCCAATGTTAATCAGGGTGATCCCTTTGCCATCGTGGGTGATCAGATGCCAGGCTGGCATCTGGTGCTTCTTCCACGCCAGATCGGAAATGGCCTGCTCCGGCGCTTCGGTTTCGGCGGTGATCCAGATCCCGCCGGCGCAGGAGAGGGCGATATAGGGGCTGTCAGGATCGAGGATCTGGCTGCAGCCCCAGCTGACAAACTCATCCACGTAGCGGGTATAGTTGGTGAACAGCACATAGGGCTGGAAGTGTTCCGCCGGGGTGCCGGTATAGTGCCGCAGACGCGCCAGCGAAAAATCGACGCGGCGGGCGTCAAAGTGCGACAGCGGATAGAACTCGGTAGGATGGAACAGGCCGTCCGCGGTTTCATCGCCAATCTGCGACAGCTCGGTGGTGGGGAAATAGCGCGTCAGACCGGCGCTCATCGAACGGTCAAGGGTCAGGGTGGAACCGTCTATCACGTAAGGGTAGGGGATTTCATGCTGCGACAGCTCGACGCTAATATGGGCGCCATAGTCCTGATACAGCAGGGTCAGCTGTTCGAGTAAATAGTGGCGGAACAGTTTCGGGTTGGTGATAGTGGTGGTATAGCACCCGGCATGGGTGAAACGTCCCCAGGCGCGCGTTTTAAGGGCTTTATGATCGGCGCCGTCCCAGGAGACCGACAGCTGCGGATAGACAAAAAGGCCTTCCGCGCGGGCTTCGGTATCAGGGAGCGTATGATGGTCAATATAGTCGCCGATGGCTTTGCGCAACGCCGTGACCGAGGCTTCATAACGCGCTTCCAGCTCGGCAAGCGCTTGTTCCGGGGTCAGACTGGCGGCCTTGTTATTCATGATTCGCTCCTTGTTTCAGGTCTGCTGACATTCCCGATAGTATGTCACAGCAGGAAAAGGGCGAAGGGGAATTTATCTGCCAGTTGCGAAGATACTCAGATCAATACCGGCACAGGGGCCGGACTCGATTTATTTGCCGGCGTTTGCCCAGCGCGCGCTGCTATAATGGCTGGCGTTGCGGATCTTCAATGTTTGCGTCGGATTATTATTCAGACAATAGCGCGCATCGGCCAGCGGTGTGAGTTTATCCCCTTCCCGCAGGCGGAGGCGACAGGCTTCAATCTCAGCGATCATCTCCAGTGCGCCGCTCTGGAGCACGACGCGGCAGGGGCTGGACGGAGAATTATCCTGGACTTTTTTTACCCACCACTCCATCTGTTTTTTTCCTCTCCTGGTGACACATCCGCCGATAATTCATGTTTCTTAAAAATCTGACAATAAGATTATCCCGCTGGTTTATGCAGTGTTTAAAAACAGGCTACCAAACGTTGATCTCAGCGGTAGGTTTTTTTTCGCCGGCAGGGAATGATCTGCCGGGTTTAATTTGCCGGAAGCGATGACTATGCTGAAAAGCAGACCGTGAGAAGCGCCTGTCAGGAATAGGGCAGAACGCGTTCGGCTACGCGATAAATATCAGAGAGAGCGTTATGAAGCATCTATTACGACACTGGCGAACGTCGGGCGCCGTTATCGGCTCACTGCTGAAAAAAGGGAGCATTGCGGTGCTGGCGCTGCTGGTGGTGTTTCTCGCCGGACGGATCTATGAGTCGCAGCGCGGCCCGGCGCTGCATCGCTGGCATACCTGGCGCGGCAATGAGATGGCGGCCAAAGAGATCGACCAGGCGACCTTTGCCCAATATCTGGCGCGGGAGAAGACCATTTTCGCCGATCTCCAGCGCGAGGTGACGGATGCTTTACCGGAGGAAGATAAAACCCCCGTCAACCGTTTTTATCGCCACAGCCGCGTCTGGCCGGGACAGTTTACGCAGGACTGGAACCGTTCTTTTATACTGTTGCCGCAGGGCAAGCCGCGCGGCAGCGTGGTGCTGCTCCATGGCCTGACCGATTCGCCCTACAGCGTGCGCTATCTGGCGCAACTCTGGCGGCAGCGGGGCTATGTGGCGGTGGCGCCGCGTTTGCCGGGCCACGGCACCGCGCCGGGGGCGTTAACCGCCGTTGACTGGGAGACCTGGCTGGCGGCAACGCGTTTGGCGGTGCGGGAAGCGACGCGCCTGGCCGGGGCGGACGTGCCGCTGCATCTGGTCGGCTACTCTAACGGCGGCGCGCTGGCGCTGAAGTATGCCCTCGATAGCCTGGAGGACAGCCACTTGCGCCAGCCGCAGCAGATTATCCTGCTGTCGCCGATGATCGGCGTGACGGCGTTTGCCCGTTTTGCCGGTCTCGCCGGGCTGCCGTCCATCTTCCCGGCGTTTGCCCGCGCGGCCTGGCTGAACGTGGCGCCTGAGTTTAATCCGTTCAAGTACAACTCGTTTCCGGTAAAAGCGGCGAGACAGTCCTGGCTGTTGAGCCAGGCGCTGCAGCAGCAGATCATTCGCGCGTCCCGTCAGGGGGCGCTGAAAGCGCTGCCGCCGGTCCTCACCTTTCAGTCGGTAATGGATTCCACCGTCAGCACCCGGGCGGTGGTAGAGTCCCTGTATCGCTACCTGCCGGACAACGGCAGCGAGCTGGTGGTGTTCGACATAAATCAGGCGGCGGATCTCCGGGTCCTGTTCCGTCCCGCGCTCTATGCGGCGGTGAATACGCTGTTGCCGCCGGCGCCGCGGGCCTATACCACGACGGTGGTGACCAACGCGACGGCGCACACGCTGCAGACCATCGCCCGTACCACGCTGGCGCAGGAACGCGAAGAGCATCGTTATCCCTTACACCTTGCCTGGCCGGCGGATATGTACTCCCTGTCGCATGTGGCAGTGCCGTTTCCCCTGAGCGACTCGCTGTATGGTCGCGAGCCGGACGAGAAGAACCGCTACGGCATTAGCCTGGGCACCATTTCACTGCGCGGGGAGACCGGGACGCTGAGCGTGGGGCTGGAGACGTTAATGCGCGTCACCTCCAATCCTTTCTTTCCGTGGATGCTGGCGCGCGTCGATGAGCATATCGCCTGCGGCGAGCAGGCGGCAGTGATGGCCTGCCTGAAGGCGCAGGCCAGCGCGGAGGCGTTAAAAGAGGATCAGGTGCAGGACGGTGCGCAGCAGAATGCCGACGATCGCCGCGGGAGCCACGAAGCGAAACAGGCGGACAAACCGTGAGCTGATGCCGAGGAAAATACCGATTCCGGGCAGATCGAAGGTTTGGATCAGCAGGCCTGCCGAGGCGTTGACCTGGCTGACGGTGACTTTGCCCTGCTGGATCAGCTCGGAAATGACGCCAAAATAAGCAGTACCCCCGGCGACGCACTTCACCAGCGCCGGCAGCACAAAGTTCTGCGGAATATGCAGCCAGCCGAGCACCGGTTTCAGCAGCTGCTGCAGCAGGTCGATGACGCCAGCGCCCTGCAGCAGTCCGACGATGGTTAACGACAGGATCAGCATCGGCACCGCGCCGAGCGCCAGGCGGATGGCGTCGGAGCCGGCGCTGTTGATCACCGCCAGAATGCCCTGACTGTTCTGCTCGGCGTTGGGCAGCGCTTCCGCGCGAGGGTTCTCGGCGACCGATAAGCGCCGTCCGGTGACGTGCCAGGCGACCGCCGCCGCGCACAGGCCGCCGACCACTGAGATAACGATCGAGGCCAGCCAGTGCAGGCCGAAAGGGGTGAGGGGATAAAAGACGTTGCCTTGCCCCATGGCGAAGACCATGGCCAGGGTGGCGGCCATTTGCCGGTCAGAAACGCCGCGTTTGTCCATAATCGACAGCGTGGCCAGCGGGGCGGCGAAGCTGACAAAGTTAATCTGGATCAGGGCGAAGGCGCTCATCCCGGTTAAGCCGAAGGGCTTCAGCAATGGCGCAACCCAGCGCACAATCACATCGAGGATGCCGCGGACCTCCAGATATTTCATGATAATCAGCATGATCACCATGATCGGCAACAGCGTATACAGCGCGACGTCAACGGACGATTTGCCCGCCGCCATAATGATGCTTATGACATCCATTTACGTTCTTTACCACTCGCAAAGCCATTCGTTCGCGTCATCATAATCCCGTGGGGAAGGAAATGATATGTCAGGATCGCCCCGGGGACCGGCGCCGTGGGGCGCCGGGAGGAGAGGATTACTGGCCGATGTTGACCAGCGTGCGGCCATGAATATTGTTGCTGAGGAAATCTGCGGCATACGCTGGCGCCTGCTCCAGCGTGATTTCGGTGGCTGCTTGTTGATAGTAGCTTTCCGGCAACAGCTGGGCCAGACGCTGCCACACCGCGTCGCGTTCTGCGGTGGGCACCATCACCGAATCCACCCCCTGCAGACGCACATTGCGCAGAATAAACGGCATCACGGTGGTTGGCAGATCGAAGCCCCCGGCCAGACCGCAGGCGGCGACGCAGCCGCGATAGTGCGTTTGCGCCAGCACTTTGGCCAGCATCGTGCCGCCAACGGTATCCACCGCGCCCGCCCACAGCTGTTTCTCCAGCGGGCGGGTCTCTGCAAAGTCGCTGCGCGGCAGGATGGCGTCGGCCCCGAGCTGGCGAAGGTAGTCGTGCGTCGACTCGCGGCCCGATACGGCCGTCACCCGGTAGCCGAGCGCTTTCAGCAGGACCACCGCGGTGCTGCCGACCCCGCCGCTGGCGCCGGTGACCAGGATATCACCGCTTTCCGGGGTGATGCCCGCGCTGACGAGGGCATCGACGCACAGCATCGCGGTGAAGCCGGCGGTGCCGATGATCATCGCCTGGCGCGCGCTGAGCGCCTCCGGCAGGGCAACCAGCCAGTCGCCTTTGACACAGGCTTCGGTGGCCAGGCCGCCCCAGTGGTTTTCGCCCACGCCCCAGCCGGTGAGGATCACGTCCTGGCCGGGAACAAAGCGCGGATCGCGGCTTTCACTTACCCGGCCGGCAAAATCAATCCCCGGCACCATCGGGAACTGGCGGATGATTTTGCCTTTGCCGGTGATCGCCAGGGCATCTTTATAGTTGAGACTCGACCAGTCGATGGCGACCCGCACGTCGCCTTCGGTGAGGGCGGGCAGGTCAATCGCTTTGACGTCGGCCACGGTACGGTTGTCAATCTGGTCCAGAACTAATGCTTTCATGACTGAGTATTCCTCGTCTGAAGGGAGTTATCGGCGCTATCGCCGTCCTGTGCAGGTGTTATTGTCATCATAGTGTGCGCAAAGAAATCCCAGTACTGGTTAAGGGGAGCGGCGGACTGGACCAGCCTGGCGCGCATCACCGCGCCTTCCCAGCCGATCCAGAACACCTGGGCCAGCGCCTCCGGCGAGGTGTCGCTGGCGATCGTCCCGGCAGCCCGCGCCTCGTGCAGGCAGCGGGCCACGCGCGCCTCCCATGCCGCCAGGATGGTCTGCAACCGCTGGGGAAATGCCTCGGGCAACAGGGGAGCTTCCTGTAGCAGGTTGCCTACCAGGCAGCCGCGACGAAACTGGTATTTCTCCATTCCCTGACCGGCATCACGCACGAAGGCCGCCATCCGTTCCAGCGGCGGCACGGCGTCGTCCAGCAGGAATTTATCTAATTTATGCGCAAAGTAGTCGCCATAGGCGGCAAGCACGGCGAGGCCAAAGGCCTCCTTGCTTTTGAAACAGTGGTAAAACGACCCCTTCGGCACGGCGATGTTCCTGATCACCGCATCAATACCCGCCGCGAGATAGCCCGTTTCGGTCAGCACCTCCAGGCCCGAGCGAATCAGCGCCTGTCGCGTGTCGACAAACTGGCGATCGGCCTTGGGCGGTCGGCCGCGGCGGGGCTTCTGGTTGGCGGAGGTAGCGGGATTCATCATTTAGACCGTATGGTTTAATTGTTTGTCAGGGTACCCCCAATCCCGGTGGGGGGCAAGCTATGTATGGCAGAGAAGGGCGGGATTTCGAGGCAGAAGGCGACGCGGATTATCATCAATTATTAATGTGTGGTTCTCCGCGCGGCTGCTGCAGAGAATATCAATCCGCTGAGACTATTCCGCTGACCATATATCTCTCTGGCCGCCACGGAATGATAAGGATGAATGGTAGCGATTATATTGCCGGGCTGGCGATGATTTGCAGACCCTGGCGGATTGACAACTCCGGCATGATAAAACACATTGTCCCCCCTGAAGGGGCGCCAGTTGCCACCTCAGTTTAAATAATAACCCCGCAAGACAGGAAAGCCTGTCCTTTATTATCGGCGTCTGGATAAATAACCCGCCGCCGAAACCACACCTGCGAAAAAGGAATAACAGTCTGATGTACAGAATGAATATTGCCGTCAAAGGAGGGGATGAATGTCGCTAATCGCAATTGTGCTGGTCTTTATGATGGCCATCGTGGTGACGGTGTTCATTTCCCATCTTCTGCCCGTTAAAGTGCCGCTGCCGCTGATCCAGATCGCCGCGGGCGCCGCGCTGGCCGCCGGTGGTTTTCAGGTCGATTTCGATCCGCACATCTTTTTGCTGTTGTTTATCCCGCCTCTGCTTTTCCTTGATGGCTGGCGGATCCCGAAAGACGCGTTTTTCCGCGATATGAAGCCGATTCTGTCGCTGGCGATAGGCCTGGTGATGGTCACTATCCTCGGCATTGGCCTGTTTATTCACTGGCTTATTCCGGCGATCACCGTGGCGGCGGGGTTTGCCCTGGCGGCGATTCTGTCACCCACCGATCCGGTGGCGGTATCGGCAATGACCGCCAGCTCGCCGCTGCCTTCCCGGATGGCGCATATCCTCGAAGGGGAATCGCTGTTAAACGATGCTTCGGGCCTCGTCGCTTTTAATTTCGCCATCGCCGCGGTGCTGACCGGCAGCTTCTCCCCGGGAGAGGCGGTGATGAAGTTTTTCCTGATGGCGTTCGGGGGCATCCTCAGTGGGCTCGTGGTGGTGTGGGTCACCGGCAAATGTAATAACTTTCTGGTGCGGCGCACCCGCGAGGAGCCGGCCATCCAGATCCTGATCAGCCTGCTTATCCCCTTCGCCGCCTACCTGCTGGCCGAGGCGTTCCATGTCTCCGGCATTCTTGCTGCCGTCGCCGCCGGTATTGCGATGCACTATGAACAGCTGTCGGGGCCTCGGCTACCCGCGACGCGCATGAAAAGCAGTGCGGTGTGGTCCATGCTGCAGACTACCCTCAACGGGATGATCTTCCTGATGCTGGGCGAGCAGTTGCCCCGCATGCTCAGGACGTTGCCTGCGGTAGCCAGCCAGGCCGGCGTCCCTTCGCCCTGGTATCTGCTGCTGTACGCCGTGGCCATCACCCTCGCGCTCGGTCTGATGCGTTTCGCCTGGGTATGGCTGTCGATGACGCTGACCATTTTTCGCCGCAAACGCCGGGGCAAAGCCATCACCGTCCGTCCGCGATTCAGCATCCTCGCCGTCATGGCGCTGGCGGGGGTCAAAGGCTCCGTGACGCTCGCCGGTATTCTGACGCTGCCGGCGGTGCTGGCGGATGGTTCACCCTTCCCGGGCCGCGAACTGCTGATCTTTCTCTCAATGGCGGTGATCCTGATGTCGCTGGTGGTGGCGGCTATCGGTCTGCCGTTCATGACCCGCTATCTTGCCGATGATTTACCCCATGACACCGGCAAAGACGATATTGGCGCCGTCATGACCGAAGTGGCTATCAACCGGCTGAATGCGCTACTCGACGAGCCGGTGGAGGATCCGACTGAGCAGGCCCTGCGGGCTGATGCCGGCAATATGCTGCTGGAAACCTACCAGCGGCGGCTGCACTATAACGACAATGACGAAGGGCAGGACGTCGGGCTGGAGCTGGCTAAGCGCGCCAGGCTGGAGAAATATATGCAAAGAGAGGTCATTATCGCCCAGCGTCAGGAGCTGTTCCGGCTGCGTCGCGCCCACAACATTAGCGATATCACCTTTTATGAGGTGCTGCGAGAGATAGACCTGAAGGAAGAGAGCTTGCGCTAGGGGCGCCATCGCCGGAGGGGGGATCCTTCGCCTTCCGGCAGCGCGGCTGGCGCGGAAAAGCAAAAAGCCTGCTCGAAAGCAGGCTTTTTAAATTTGGCTCCTCTGACTGGACTCGAACCAGTGACATACGGATTAACAGTCCGCCGTTCTACCGACTGAACTACAGAGGAATCGTGTGAACGGGGCGCATATTAACGATGCCACCCGGCCTTGTCAAAGCCTGATTCAAAGAATTGCGTTCGACTGCTGACAATTTCAGCAACCCCCGCCCATGCGCTGTTTTTTTCAACAGATTGCACCGTTGTAGTGCGAATGTACCCCTAATGGGGCATACCACAATCTGCTTACCGGGCAAATAAAAACCGGATTGCTATCACTATCCCTTATAACACCGCCTGTGGCGGGCAACGGCAGCGGAAATGAAAAGCTGGCAAGCAAATTGCAAAACCAGTTTCATCATACTTCCAGCGTTGACGCTGGCGTTCCTTACAGGAGGCAAAATGAACTTAAGACGACTGAAATATTTTGTGAAAATCGTCGATATCGGCAGTCTGACCCAGGCCGCTGAAGTCTTGCACATCGCCCAACCGGCCCTCAGCCAGCAGGTCGCGACCCTGGAAGGTGAAATGGACCAGCAGCTGCTGATACGCACCAAGCGAGGGGTCACGCCAACGGAAGCCGGTAAAATCCTTTATACCCATGCGCGGACCATCCTGCGCCAGTGTGAGCAGGCGCAGCTGGCGGTCAATAACGTCGGCCAGACGCTGCGTGGCCAGGTCTCGATCGGCCTGGCGCCGGGCACAGCGGCCTCCGCCATTACCATGCCGTTGCTGCAGACGGTGCGTAATGAGCTGCCCGAGGTGATGGTCTATCTGCAGGAAAGCAGCGGCACTGCGCTGAATGACAAGCTGCTGGCGGGCCAGCTGGATATGGCAGTGCTGTATGAGCGTTCGCCGGTGGCCGGCATCGTCAGTCAGCCGCTGCTGAAAGAAGACCTCTACCTGGTCGGCACCCGCGACTGCCCGGGGCAGAGCGTGGACCTCACGGCGGTGGCGGAGATGAACCTGTTCCTGCCGCGGGATTACAGCGCGGTACGGGCGCGGGTCACTGAGGCGTTCACCCTGCGTCGTCTGTCGGCGAAAATTATCGGCGAGATCGAATCCATTACCACCCTGACCGCGGCCATCGCCAGCGGCATGGGGGCGACGGTCCTGCCGGAATCCGCTGCCCGCTCCCTGTGCGGCGCGGCGAACGGCTGGATGGCGCGGATTAGCACGCCGTCAATGAGCCTGTCGCTGTCGCTGAACATGTCGGCGCGCGGCGGTTTGTCGCCGCAGGCGCAGGCGGTGAAGGAGATCCTGCTGTCTCTGGTGAGCCGTCCGTCGCTGGAGAACCGCGAACTGCAGCTGGTTAGTTAGGCTATATTCTCTTAAGGAATAAGTTGCTGGTTTTTATTATTTGTTACCCGGGACAACAGACTTTAACAATAGCAGATACGTTAAGTCCATTGGCCCGGAGGAAAGGGTGAACTTCCAGCAACTGAAAATTATCCGTGAGGCGGCCCGTCAGGATTACAACCTGACGGAAGTCGCGAATATGCTCTATACCTCGCAGTCAGGCGTCAGCCGCCATATCCGGGAACTGGAAGAGGAGCTGGGGATTGAGATCTTTATCCGTCGCGGCAAACGCCTGTTAGGCATGACTGAGCCGGGTAAAGCGCTGTTATCCATTGCTGAGCGGATCCTCAATGAAGCCAGCAACGTCCGGCGGCTGGCGGATCTCTTCACTAACGATGCCTCCGGCGTCTTAACCATCGCCACCACCCATACCCAGGCGCGCTACAGCCTGCCCCCGGTGATTAAAGCTTTCCGCGAGCTGTTCTCCGACGTTCGCGTCGAGCTGGTGCAGGGCACCCCGCAGGAAATCGAAGCGCTGCTGCATAACGGCGGGGCGGATATCGGCATCGCCAGCGAGCGTCTGAGCAACGACCCGACGCTGGCGGCTTTCCCCTGGTTCCGCTGGCATCACAGCCTGCTGGTACCCAAAGACCATCCCCTGACCCAGGTGTCTCCTCTGACGCTGGAGGCGATTGCCCGCTGGCCGTTAATCACCTATCGCCAGGGGATCACCGGCCGTTCGCGGATCGATGAGGCCTTCAACCGCAAAGGGCTGATGCCGGATATTGTGCTGAGCGCCCAGGATTCCGATGTGATCAAGACCTACGTCGAGCTGGGGCTGGGCGTCGGGCTGGTCGCCGAGCAGTCCGGGGATGCCCGGGAAGCGGACACCTTTACGCGGCTCGATACCCGCCATCTGTTTGATGCCAATACCGTATGGCTGGGACTGAAGCGGGGTCAGCTGCAGCGTAATTACGTCTGGCGCTTTATCGAATTGTGCAATGCCGGACTGTCGCTGGATGAGATCAAGCGCCAGGCGATGGAGCCGGAAGAGGCCGCTATCGACTATCAGATTTAAGAAAATGCTGGCCAGCGGATCGGGGAGAGGAAATGCCGCTATAATTCACACACGAGAGTCGCGACTGAGGAAGGGAAAATGACGATGCGGCGTGTGACATTACTCTGTTCGGCGCTGATGCTGTTCGCCAGCCACAGCGCGCTGGCCGTCAGCTATCCGCTGCCGCCGGAGGGGAGCCGTCTGGTGGGCAGCGCTTTTACCATTGCCGTGCCGGAGAACAACACTCAACCACTGGAAAGCTTTGCCGCCCAGTACGGCCAGGGGTTGAGCAATATGCTGGAGGCGAACCCCGGCGTCGATGTTTATTTGCCGCACTCCGGTTCGACGCTGACCATTCCGCAGCAGCTGATCCTGCCTGACACCGTGCGTGAGGGGATCGTTATCAACGTCGCCGAGATGCGCCTCTATTATTACCCGCCGCTGGGCAATAGCGTGGAAGTCCTGCCAATCGGCATTGGTCAGGCGGGACGCGAAACGCCGCGTAACTGGGTGACGGCGGTAGAGCGCAAGCAGGAAGGGCCCACCTGGGTACCGACCGCCAATACCCGCCGTGAATATGCGAAAGAGGGCAAAACCCTGCCGGCGATGGTGCCGCCCGGCCCCGATAATCCGATGGGGCTGTATGCGATCTATATCGGCAGGCTGTACGCCATCCACGGCACCAATGCCAACTTTGGCATCGGGCTGCGCGTCAGCCAGGGATGCATCCGCCTGCGCAATGACGACATTAAATTCCTGTTTGATAACGTACCGGTGGGGACGCGCGTCCAGCTGATCGATCAGCCGGTGAAGTACACCGTGGAGCCAGATGGCAGCCACTGGCTGGAGGTGCACGAGCCGCTGTCGCGCAACCGGGCGGAATTTGAATCCGACAGAAAAGTCCCCTTGCCGATGACCTCGGCGCTGCGCGAATTTACTCAGGGACCGGGAGTGAGTCCTTCGCAGGCCGAGCAAACCCTGCAGCGCCGCTCCGGCATGCCGGTGAATATCAGCGCCACAGCGGCGCAGGGGAGTTTGTAGGGGGTCGTTTAGCCTCATTAACGGCTATTGTAAGAAGGCTCTTGTGCTGTCGATGCATTCAACGTTGTTGGGGATAAGGATCGGGAAACCGATCCTTAACTTATCAACAGTGGCGGTGATGGCGTGTTAATGAGGGCGCCAGGAGAGGCTCAGGCGGAGATGATAAAGTCTGCAAATATATCTATGGACTTAATATTGTTACTGAGGATCTTTTTTTTGGCTGCCATTGTCCATGAAAGCGAATATCCCCGTTATGATAGCCAATATCCAGAATATAATACTGATGAGTGCTGCAGAATCCATATTGTCAAAACACTCCTGACCACACCCACTACCGCTGACCCCCATCCCGACGATCATGAAGCTCATCATGCCGCTCAGCAATGCCAGAATCACGAAAACTACGGTGATGATAATTTTTATACCTTTTGTCATAAATTAATATCCTTATTTTATTAAATGCAATTTTCTATAATTATAATGAATGATGCGGGAATGACGCTATTAAATATAAAGTGTACCTCATCGGTAATCCCATGAATACTGTAGTTAGGTAAACAGGCTAGTGTTAGGGAAATATTTCCAGCAAGTTCGGAATAGGACTGCAATCCCGCATTATAGTTCTCGGATTCGTTATAAATATTTAAATTGGGAAAACGATTTCTATTATTCACTTTCGTTCAAAACAACGGGAATGACCCCCATCGTCGTTGATAAGCGAATCAGGGGGCTGGGATGTCGTTATTTATTGTTGGCAATCGGGACATGCTGCTGCATCACTTCAACGATCCAGTCAATAAAAACGCGCAGCTTGGCGTTGACATGGCGGTTCGGTGGAAACGCCAGGTACAGAGGCATTGGGCTAATCCGCCATTGTGTAAATAATGGAATCAAAGCGCCACCGGCCTGATGCGCTGCCGCCATATAGTTGGGCAGCGCAATCACGCCTAAGCCAGCTAACCCAGCTTCGAGGTAAGCATTGCCATCATCCACGGCAAGGACGTAGTTGCCCGTGATTTCAATACGTTCATTCTCACTGCGCAGTACCAAAGGATCAATCTTACTGGTGCGTGAGGACAAGAATCCCACTATGCAATGGTCAGTATTTTGCAGCTCTCGCGGGTGTGCGGGAGAGCCAAGGCGTTCCACATAACGGGGGGCGACGTAGACGCCGATTGGCAAATCGCCGACATGGCGTGCGATTAGGGACTGGTCGGTGATTTCGCCACCGCGCAGGATGCAATCCACGTTGTCGCCGATCAGATCTACCTTCCGGTCGCTCACGCCCATGTCGAACTGGATATCAGGGTAGCGGGCGTGGAAAGCCGGTAGCGCCGGCACCAGGATGAGGCGGGCTAACGGACTGGGCACATCCACCCGTAGCCTTCCCCTGGGCGTCATCGCCGCACTGGACAGGCTGTTTTCAGCATCCTCCATGTCCGCCAGCAGGCGGATGACGCGCTCGTAGTAGACCGCGCCATCGGGAGTCACCCCAAGCTTGCGGGTGGTGCGATGGAGCAATTTGACGCGCAGTCGCGCTTCCAGTTGCTGAATAAGTTGCGTCACCGTGGTTTTGCTCATATGAAGCGTTTGGGCAGCCTTCGTGAAGCTCCCTGCCTCCACCACCCGAGCAAAGGCGCGCATCGCATCGAAACGATCCATTTCTTATCCTGTCTTTCATTGATTGTTTGGATATTACAAACAATGAGGGACAAAGTCGCTTGTTTATCCGCCCGATCTTGCCGTTGTACAGTGTCTTTACATTCACCGGGCTGAATTCGCCCCAGCATAAAGGTACAAACATGACAGCACGCGAAGCCGTTTTTCCCCTCGGTCGGCAGGCGCTCTATGAGCGCAATCGGTATTCACCGGCCATCAAATCCAATGGTTTCTTGTTTGTTTCGGGGCAGGTGGGTAGCCACGAGGATGGTTCGCCTGAGCACGATCTGAAAGCACAGGTCAGGCTGGCGTTCAAAAATCTTAATGCTGTGCTCGCAGCGGCGGGTTGCACGTTTAGGGACGTGGTTGACGTTACCCTCTTTGTCGTCGATCCTGAGTCAAATCTCGACGCTATCTGGAGTATCCTGCCAGAATATTGGGGAGAAGCCCCTTATCCTACGCTGACCGGGATTGGCGTGACGTGGCTTTATGGATTTAAGTTCGAGATTAAGGTTATTGCCAGGCTACCCTAAGCGTTACGGGTCTTTCCGCCAGTTGGGCAGCCCGCGCTGTCTGTAGCGGTAACTGCCGGATCGAGATCGTCTGCTACCCAGCGGCAGACCCAGTGGTTACCGTCGGATCGAAAGTCTGTAGCCATAAGGTTGGGAGCAGCGGCGCTGCTTTTCACCTGCGGGGATCGCATACGGAACGTTGGACGGTACCAACGGTACGATGCTGCTTATACCCGCTGGCGTGGGGCTCACGGAAAGCAAAAAGCCCGCTCAGGTTTCCCTGAGCGGGCTTTTTAAATTTGGCTCCTCTGACTGGACTCGAACCAGTGACATACGGATTAACAGTCCGCCGTTCTACCGACTGAACTACAGAGGAATCGTGTGAACGAGGCGCATACTACTGGCCCGGCATTTTTGTGTCAACACTAAAATTAACCTGCTGATTCAAATGGCTAAATTTAGCTCAACACGTTGTTTTAGTGAACAATGCGCCGCTCGTCTTCGTCCTGCAGGCCATTTTCACGTCTGCGCGCCAGCGGATCCTGGCGGTAAAAATGGCAAAAACGCTGCCACAGGGCCGGGAAGCGGGGCGCGAACAGTTCAGGCGCGCTGAAAAAATATTCCGAAAGGACGGCGAAGCACTCCGCGGGATCGGTGGCGGCATAGGCGTCAATGCTGGCGGCGCTTTCCCCCACCAGATCAATCTCATCCTGAATGTTGTTCATCGCCGCGTGGAGATCGTGCTCCCAGCCGGCGACTTCGCGCAGTGGGATCAGCGGCACCCCGCTGGCCCGATCGCCATTCCGCGCATCAAGCTTATGCGCCACCTCATGCACCACAAGGTTAAAGCCTGACGCATCAAAGGAGTCCTGAATATCCAGCCAGTTCAGCACTACGGGACCCTGCTGCCAGCTTTGCCCCGACTGCACCACCCGCTGGTTGTGGACCAGACCAATATCATCCTCCCATTCATCATCCACGACAAAGGGGGCAGGGTAGATCAGCACTTCATGAAAACCGTCCAGCCACTCAATCCCCAGCTCAAGTACCGGCAGGCAAAAGAGCATAGCTATCCGCGCCTGGTGCAACGGAGTCAGCTCCAGCCCCTGAAGCGCCACCAGACGTTTTTGCTGTAAGAAACGGGCAGCCATCTGCGTCAGCTTGTGTTGCTCAGCGGGCGAAAGGTGGGCTAAAACCGGAATGGCAAGCGCTTGCTCCCAGGGCATCTCTGCGTTGCCGGACTCATCATCTGCTTTCCAGGGCCATTTAAACATCATATTGCTCGCAAAGTCGTCACTTGAACACGATTACCGAAACGGGAGCTATTAAAATGCCAAAGATCCTGGCATTATAGCAACCACAACAGCGGAGAGATGCCGGAGCGGCTGAACGGACCGGTCTCGAAAACCGGAGTAGGGGCAACTCTACCGGGGGTTCAAATCCCCCTCTCTCCGCCAACTATTCTTTCTCTGACCATTCCCCTTCAATAACACCGTTAGCTTCAGGTATAACGCCTGCGCTGGGGTATCGCCATCATCATCGTCCTGGTTTCAGCGTAAAGACGCGGTAGTGCGCCTTGTCCTTTTGTGGTCTTACCGCCGCAATTTGCCCGAACGAGCTTAAACGCATCATAAAGAGGGAAGGTACGCCTGGAAAGCGGCAATGTTGAAAAGAGTGATCTCAACGGAGCGGGAACAAGAAAAAGCCCGCTGAGCGCGGGCTTTGATGGGGATCAGAACTGGTAAACGAGACCGAGGGCCACGATATCATCGGTCGAGATACCGTTGTTGCGGTAGAAGCGGTCGTCTTCATCCAGCAGGTTGATTTTGTAATCCACATAGGTGGACATATTCTTATTGAAGTAGTAGGTCATGCCGATGTCGACATACTTGACCAGATCCTTGTCGCTATAGCGAGAGTAGTTGTAAAGATCTTTCCCCTTCGATTGCAGATAGGCCACGGATGGACGCAGCGGTAAATTATACTCATCGAACTGGTACTGGGCGACGACTTCAAAGTTCTGCGTCTTGTTGGCAATAGCGCCGTTGCCGTAGAAGGTCATGTTGCGGGTTTCCGCATACATGGCGGCCAGATAGATGTTGTTGGCGTCATATTTTGCGCCGACGGTCCAGGCCTCGGCTTTATCACCGTTAGCGTAAATATGGCTGCTGCGTGCTGCCGCCAGCTGGTTATGGGTACGGTCGGAAGCCGAGTAGGCGGCCCCGAAGCTGATGCCCATATCGAGATCGTAGTAGCTGGAGATACCAAACCCGTCGCCATTTTCCCGCGCCAGTTTACGAGCGCCGCCGTTGTTAGTGCCTTCGCCAGAACCGGCGTTTTCATTATTCCCCTGATACTGCAGGGCGAAATGCAGGCCGTCGACGAGGCCGAAGAAATCGCTGTTACGGTAGGTGGCCACCCCGTTGGTGCGGCCGGTCATGTAAACGTCGGTCTGGGTGTAGGTATCGCCGCCGAATTCCGGCAGCATATCAGTCCAGGATTCGATGTCGTACACCACGCCGTAGTTACGGCCATAGTCCAGTGAGCCATAGTCAGCAAACTTCAGACCGGCGAAGGCCAGACGAGTCCATGAATTCGCGCCTTCCCCTTCGCTGGTGTTCGCTTTGACATTGTATTCCCACTGACCGTAGCCGGTTAACTCGGAAGCGATCTGCGTTTCGCCTTTGATGCCTAAGCGAGCATAGGTCTGGTCGCCGTCCTCGCTGGTGTCGTCAGAGAAGTAACGCAGGCCGGCGACTTTCCCATAAAGGTCCAGTTTGTTGGCGTTGTTGTTATAAATTTCTGCAGCATTAACGGCATTGACCATGAGTAATGCCGGTACCATGAGTGCCAGTACTTTTCTTTTCATTATATATTCCCTTTTAATAATAATTTCTGTGAATTATGACAATCCCTCCGGAATGCCTGTCAGATACTAACGACTAAGTTCATTTTTATTTAAAATAAAATATGTAAATAAATAATGTAAGATATTACAAGATATTTCTTTGTGGTTCATTATATTAAATTTAAATGAATCGGTTTTAATGATTATTTTGTTGTATAGCAATAAGTTATGTTGCTGTGTTGCGATCGCGGTTAACTGAATGAAATTATTTGTATAAATTTACAGCGAGTTGGTCATTCAGCCTTTAAATATAATTTTTTAACCAATACCACAGGCGGATGGATAATTACACTACGCGACATGGCTGGGTGTCATTAATGTTTAAGTCCCTGGGTAAATAATAAAGAAACAATCCCTGCGTATTTCCGTTGGCAGAATAAGTGATAAGTGAGTGCAGAAGACAAGGATGAAACTGCTGCCTGTGGCGCAGCTTGGCGGTATAATGTGATGAGTGTCACGTTTTTTTGGTGGCGGTAGTATGAATTGTCACGGAGAGGAATGAGATGGAAGAGCAGGCAAAACGCAGCCCGGGCGGCAAACTTGCGCTATGGGCGTTGTATGCCTTTTGCGGATATTGTGTCTGGGTCATTGTGCGTTACTGGTGGGTGGTGGGAAAAATTCACAGCGTCCCCGGCGCCAGCGCGGAGGGCGACTTTGGCACCATGGCAGGGAAATGGCTTGGCGCCCTGTTGGGAATGCTGGTGCTCGCCGGCATTGGCGCGATCCTCGGCGCTGTCGTCTGGTATACACGGCCCTCCGGAAGCGGGCGGGATCATCGGTCGTAAAGTTGCTATGCTCGAGGCTGACCTACAGATAAAGGAACGCCTATGAACCTGGTTGACTGGCAGCAGCGATTTGAGCACTGGATATTGACGCATCACGCCCGGGAGGATGCGGCGCACGATCTGTCCCATTTTCGTCGCGTCTGGGCCACCGCCACCCGGCTGGCCGCCGGGGAGGAGGAGGTCGACGGACTGGTGCTTCTCACGGCCTGCTATTTTCATGACATTGTCAGTCTGCCTAAAAATCATCCGGAGCGAAGCCGCTCCTCGATGATGGCTGCCGAGAAAACCCTGGCTATTTTGCAGTCGTCGTTTGCCGATTTTCCCGCAGACCGGTATGCGGCGGTCAGCCACGCTATTGAGGCGCACAGCTTCAGCGCGGCGATCCCGCCGCGCACGCTGGAGGCGAAAATCGTCCAGGACGCCGACCGTCTCGAGTCGCTGGGGGCGATAGGCCTGGCGCGGGTCTTCGCCGTCGCCGGCGCCCTGAACACCATTCTGTTTGATGCCGACGATCCTTTCGCCGACCGGCGAGCGCTGGATGACAGAAAATATGCCCTCGACCATTTCCAGTGCAAGCTCCTGCGCCTGCCGGAAACCATGCAGACCGCCGGAGGAAGGGCTATGGCGCAGCATAATGCGCGCTTCCTCGTCGAGTTTATGGCCAAGATCAGCGCGGAGCTGAAGGGGGAACCCCTGGCGCTGGATGAGGCGGTTTTACGTCGCTTTGCACCGCAGCCGTCAACCGACCAGTGATTTATGGTACTCTCTGCAAAAATCGTCCGCGCTGGTTGAGGATATGCCACAAAAGTTAAGCAAGGAAAACAGGTCGTTGTCATTGACGGAACAGGCCGGTGAAGAGGCTCAGGCGCTGCTGCGCCAGCTGATGACGATCTACGATGTGAAAACGCTGGTCGCCGAACTGGTGAGCGTCGGGGAGCAGCACTGGAGCGCGGCGATCCTCAAGCGCGTGGCGGCCCTCAGCCGCGCGGCAGCGCGTTTGCGTCCGCAGGAGGTTGCTCATCTGGCGACGCTGCTGCCGGCGCCGCCGGCCCATCATCCGCACTATGGATTCCGCTTTGTCGATCTGTTTGCCGGTATCGGCGGGATCCGCAGCGGTTTTGAAGCTATCGGCGGGCAGTGCGTCTTTACCAGCGAGTGGAACAAGCATGCGGTGCGCACCTATAAGGCCAACTGGTATTGCGATCCGCAGCAACACCGTTTCAATGAAGATATTCGCGATATCACCCTCAGCCATCGCCCCGACGTTAGCGATGACGAGGCGGCGCAGCATATCCGCGAGACTATCCCGCAGCATGATGTGCTGCTGGCCGGCTTTCCCTGCCAGCCTTTCTCACTCGCCGGCGTGTCGAAAAAAAATGCCATGGGTCGCGCCCACGGCTTTGCCTGCGAAACCCAGGGGACGCTGTTTTTTGATGTAGTGAGAATTATCGCCGCCCGTCAGCCGGCGATCTTTGTGCTGGAGAATGTCAAAAATCTCAAAAGCCACGATCAGGGGCGGACCTTTCGCATCATCATGCAGACGCTGGATGAGCTGGGGTATGAGGTCGCTGACGCCGCGCATAGCGGGCCGGACGATCCGAAGGTGATCGACGGGCGCCATTTCTTACCGCAGCACCGGGAGCGCATCGTGCTGGTGGGCTTCCGTCGCGATCTGCAGCTGCAGGAGGGGTTTACGCTGCGCGATATCGCGGCGCTATACCCGGCGGTTCGGCCAACATTTGGCGAGCTGCTGGAGCCGACGGTGGATGCCAAATTTATCCTCACGCCGGTACTGTGGAAATATCTTTATCGATATGCCCGCAAGCATCAGGCGCGGGGCAATGGCTTTGGTTATGGCCTGGTGGACCCCGCCAATCCCCACAGCGTGGCCCGGACGCTCTCCGCCCGCTACTATAAAGATGGCGCCGAAATTCTCGTCGATCGCGGCTGGGATCGGCCGCTGGGCGAGACGCATTTTGACGATCCGCAGAATCAACAGCGGCGTCCTCGTCGGTTGACGCCGCGGGAGTGCGCCCGGTTGATGGGTTTCGAATCGCCTCAGGGGGCGCGTTTCCGCATCCCGGTGTCGGATACCCAGGCCTATCGTCAGTTCGGCAACTCGGTGGTGGTTCCGGTCTTCGCCGCGGTGGCGAAGCTCCTGGCCCCGCGCATCGCTCAGGCGGTGGCGCGTCGCGAAACGGGTGATAACGATGGCGGATGTTCACGATAAAGCCACGCGCAGTAAAAATATGCGGGCTATCGCCACGCGCGATACGGCGATCGAGAAGCGGATAGCGGCGCTGTTGACTCAGGCGGGATTCACCTTTGTTGCCCAGGATCGCGAGCTGCCGGGACGCCCTGATTTCGCTTTACCCGATTACCGTTGCGTCATCTTTACCCACGGCTGTTTCTGGCATCACCATAACTGTTACCTGTTTAAGGTGCCGGCTACCCGGACCGCGTTCTGGCTGGACAAGATCGCCGGCAACGTGGCGCGCGATGCCCGTGACCGGCAAAAGCTGGCCGAGCAGGGCTGGCGGGTGCTTATCGTCTGGGAATGCGCCCTGCGCGGTCGGCTGAAGCTGAATGACGAGGCGCTCACCGAGCGTCTGGAAGAGTGGATCTGCGGCGCCGGACACGACGCGCAGATCGACACCCAGGGGATCCGCGAACTGGCGCTTATTTCGACGCCTTACAAGGGGTAGCTTCGCTGCGAACCGGGAAGAGATATTTCCCCAGCGTCACCAGCACGACGGCGAAAATAATCACCGCCAGCGCCAGCCACTCGATCAGGGACAGGCTTTCGCCACCGAATCCGGTACCAAGCAGAACCGCCACCACCGGGTTAACATAGGCGTAGCTGGTGGCCACTGCCGGGGTGACATTGCGGATCAAAAACATGTAGGCGTTGATGGCAATCAGCGAGCCAAAGATAGCCAGGTAGGCCACAGCGGCGATCCCGGACCACGACGGAACACGGGTTAAGGTTTCGCCGCTCAGCCATGACGCGGCCAGCAGGACGATCCCGGCGGCGAGCATCTCGATTGCCCCCGCCATCATGCCGGTCGGCAGCTCGATCCGCGAGCCGTAAACCGAGCCGAAGGCCCAGCTCAGGGAGCCAATCAGGATCAGCAGCGCGCCCCAGGGGTTGCCGTTCAGGTTGCCTCCGCTGTTAAGCATCACAATACCCGCGAGGCCAATGGCAATCCCCAGCCATTCCAGTTTACGAGTGGCGATGCCGAAAAAGCGGCTGAAGCACAGGGTGAACAGCGGAACGGTGGCGACCATGACCGCGGCGATCCCGGAGGGAACGTGCTGATGTTCGGCCAGGGTGACAAAGCCGTTGCCGACGGCCAGCAGCAAAACCCCGATCAGCGCGGCGTTAAGCAACGGTCCGCGGGCCGGCAGTTTATGGCCGGTGGCCAACAGCCATCCCAGCAGCAGCACGCCGGCAGAGAGAAAGCGAATTCCGGCCATCATCAGCGGCGGCCAGCTGGCGACGCCGACGGCGATGGCGAAATAGGTAGAGCCCCAAATGATATACAGCGCAAACAGCGCCCCGATAAGCGGTAACAGCTGACGGGTAGACATACTTCCTCACGACGGTGCAGAGATAGAAAGGGGACATATAGTAAACGTGAAAACTATCCTGCTGGCGAGCGCTTAATTTGCGTCAGGTTGTTAAATTTATATTGACTAATTGTACCTTGGGCAGCGGCCGTTTTTTAACGCATACTCGAGGGAGACATTGATGAAAAGAGAAGGAAAATCATTTTGGCAGGAAGTAGTCTTTTAACATTACTCGATGATATCGCCACGCTGCTGGACGATATTTCCATGATGGGCAAGCTGGCGGCGAAAAAAACGGCGGGGGTGCTGGGCGACGATCTCTCCCTCAACGCCCAACAGGTGACCGGCGTGCGGGCAAATCGTGAGCTGCCTGTGGTCTGGGGCGTGGCGAAAGGGTCGTTCGTCAATAAAATCATCCTCGTGCCGCTGGCCCTGCTAATCAGCGCCTTCATTCCCTGGGCGATTACGCCGCTGCTGATGTTGGGCGGCGCGTTTCTCTGTTTTGAAGGGGTGGAAAAGGTGCTCCACAGCCTGGAAGCGCGTAAGCACAAAGAGGACCCAGCGCAACGGCAGCAGCGTCTTCAGGCGCTGGCGGATCGTGATCCGCTGGCCTTTGAGCGTGACAAAGTCAAAGGGGCGATCCGCACCGACTTTATTTTGTCCGCGGAAATTGTCGCCATCACCCTCGGCATTGTCGCGGAAGCGCCGCTGCTGAATCAGATCCTCATTCTGTCGGGGATCGCGATTCTGGTCACCGTCGGGGTCTATGGCCTGGTGGGGGTGATCGTCAAACTGGATGACATGGGCTACTGGCTGGCGGAGAAACGCAGTACCCTGGCGCAGTGGCTGGGCAAAGGGTTATTGACCGTGGCCCCCTGGCTGATGAAAGTGCTCTCTATCGTCGGAACGCTGGCCATGTTCCTCGTGGGCGGCGGGATTGTGGTTCACGGTATTGCGCCGCTACACCATGCCATTGAGCACTGGAGCGCGGGGCTGGGCGGCATGTTGGCCGCCTTGCTGCCGATGGTGGCTAATCTGGTGCTGGGTTTTATCATCGGCGCGGTGGTGCTGGCGGGCGTCAAGGCGGTCAGTCGCCTGCGTGGCGCGGTGAAGTAGTCAGGTGCGGCGCCGCATGACGGCGCCGCGTGGTCTACGCTAAAAGCGCCTCCGGTATCGGCAGAGACCGGGCGTGCTGACGACGTCAGATTTGCGCAACGTGCTGCGAGAGAAAGATGGAAAAGCCACTACGGTTGAAGTTGAAAAAACTCTACCACCTGACTCGCCCGGCGCATGTGGTTAACATTTGTTTTATCGTGGTGCTGTTTTTCTCCACGCTGCTGATCTGGCGCGAAATCAATGTCCTGGAAGAGGCCTACGTGGCGAACCAGCGCAATAATCTGGCTAACGTCGCGCATGAAATGGATGGCCTGCTGCAGTTCAACATCGACAGGATGATGTTTTTTCGCCACGGTATGCAGTCCGCGCTTGAACGCCCGCTCGACGTCGATGTGTTGCACGAAGCCAGCCAGCGCTATCTGAGCCAACGCCACCAGGAGACCTGGCGGGTGGCGCTCCCCAACCGCCGGACGCTGCCGGTGTTTGGCGTCTCGGAGGGCGTCGTCAGGGATCACCCGCTGCTCTTGCCGGACGATCCGCTGGTGGTCAATGAACTGATGGCGACGCTGGAGCTGGGTTATCTGTTAAACCTGACGCAGCATGATCGCGATTTTGCCGAGCGGATGCAATATATCTCCCGCAGCGGTTTTTTCACCTCGACCCTGCCGCTGCGCGATGAATCGCAGGTGAAGACCTACTATTCGCGCGCCATCAGCGCCCTCTGGTTTACCCGGCAGACCCAGCGGAACAATCCGCACCGCGGCGTTATCTGGCAAACCTTTCCTGACGATGACCCGCAGCTGGAAGAGCAGGTGGTCACCGCCTCGATACCGCTGGATTTTGCCGGTTACTGGCGCGGCGTGCTGGCGATGGATTTCTCAGTCAGCGAAATAAAAGCATTTTTAATCAGCGCGATGCAGGGCGGGCAGGAGGGGGAATACCAGCTTTACGACAGCCATCTTAGCCTGCTGGCCTCTTCTGCGCCGGGGAATGTCCTGACGCTGCTGTCGCCGCGCGAACAGGAACTGCTCAGCCGCGCGTTTGCTCATGATAATCAGGGCGGCCTGCGTCTGCTGACGCGCTATATCAGCTGGGCCAAACTGCGCAATTTTGATGGCGTGCTGCTGCGGATCCATACTCTGCGGGAAGGCGTACGCGGCAACTTTGGCACCATCACCATCGCCCTGACCCTGATGTGGATCCTCTTCACCTTAATGCTGCTGCTCTCCTGGCTGGTGATCCGCCGTATGGTCCGCAATATGAGCGTTCTCCAGACCTCCCTGGAGTGGCAGGCCTGGCACGATGCCTTAACCCGCCTGCTCAATCGCGGGGCGCTGTTTGAGAAGGCGATGGCGGTAGCCAGCGACTGCCAGCGCAGCGGACGACCGCTGGCGGTCATCCAGCTCGATTTGGATCACTTTAAGGGCATTAACGATCGCTATGGCCATCAGGCGGGTGACAGAGTGCTGTCGATGGTGGCCAGTACGCTTGCCGGCACCGTCCGGGACGGTGATTTGCTGGGCCGCGTGGGCGGAGAGGAGTTTTGTGTCGTGCTGCCGAATACCACGCTGCAGGAAGCGGCGGCGGTAGCGGAGCGGCTACGCCTGCGTATTCATGGCCGGGAGGTCTTTTTGCATAACAACGTGACGCTGCGGGTCAGCGCGTCGTTAGGGGTGAGCGGCAGCGAAGAGCGGGGGGAGTATCATTTTGAAGCCCTGCAGTCGGTCGCCGATGGTAGACTGTATCTGGCCAAGCAAAATGGCCGCAACCAGGTCTGGTATCGCAGCGAAGCGTGAGCAAAACGTTTCGCCCGAATCAGGCAAAATGAGATTTTTCTTAAAGTGTTCGACGGGGATCGCGCTATCGAATGAAACCGGTTTGCGGCTAAGCCTTATCGCATCAGCCCTGCAGCCCTTTCTGCTGCGAAGCGCCAACTTTCTCAATATTTTGCGCCATGAATATCGCTTGTCTTGCAAAATAATTGAGGATAATGTTTCAACGCATCGGATTTCCCGGTGTAACGAATTTTCAAGTGCTTCTTGCATTAGCAAGTTTGATCCCGACTCCTGCGAGTCGGGATTTTTTCGCCCATCGCTAGCGGTTGGCTTCACTGGCGCTGAAATCATGAATATCGAGTTCAAATGCCTCCGCCAGTTCACGCCAGGTATGCGCCCCGCGGCCATCGATACTGGCGCGCTGTGGGTCATCGAGGATGCGATGGACTTCGCTTTCGCTGATCTCATTAATCGCCGCCAGCAGAGCATCAACGTTGACATCAACGTCGTTCCCGGTCTGGTCTGTCAATCGATTCTTCATCATTACCCCCCTCGCTGAGCGTCGCTCAAGCTTCTTTAAGTATAGTCGGTCTAAAAAAACGCCAGTCACTGCCCGCGACGCTGCGAGCGGCGTGGTTTTGTTCTACACTGGCTGGAAATAGAGAGGAGATGGATTATGCAGGTGAACGATCGTGTCACGGTGAAGACCGACGGTGGCCCACGTCGATCGGGCGTAGTGCTGGCAATTGAGTCGTTTAGTGAAGGGACGATGTATCTGGTTTCGCTGGAAGACTATCCCCTGGGGATCTGGTTTTTCAATGAAATAGGGCACCCGGATGGGATCTTCGTGGAAAAAGAAATCTCGTAAAACCGAACTGGCGGGACCACCGCCAGTTTGTTTCAGCGTAGATTCACCTGAATACCGCTGGTAATGTTTTCGGTCAGCCGAACGATGTGGTAAATCACCTGCTTATTATGCGTCTGTATTTTCTTTTTAATATTGCCTTTATGCGATGATACCGTTTTCGCTTTGATGTTCATTTGCGTTGAAATTTGCGAAGTACCATGCCCGGCCATCCACATTTGCAGCATATTTGATTCTGTTTTGCTCAGCGACAACGTCGGTAAATTTAACTGCCCCAGACTCGTGTTCTTGTATTTAAGATAATTAACCAGAATGACATCAAGGTCTTTTGGAGTGATCGATTTTGAGCTGATTAGCAGGTTCTTACGCACCCGTAGATAGCGGTCAAAATGGATGTTCGCCAGCGACATAAAAATCACAAACAACGTCGCCGGGTTTTGCGTGATGATCTGGCGAATAATGCCATTACTTTCATCATCATGCACAAAGCAATCTTCATTCAGAAACACCACCGCCGGGCAACATGACGCACAATGCCTGTGCAGATCCTCAGCGCAGTTGACCTCAACGATTTCCTGTTTTTTAATTCCCCGACTGGTCAGATATCCCGTTAGTCCCAACCGGGTATAACTGCACAAATCCATAATCATCGTTGACATGACCCATCCTCAATCAACACGTAACGATATACACTTCACACTGGCTGTGCGAAGCAGTCCTTGCGGGCGGTGATAATAGTAGGTTTAAGAAAGAACCCATTAGTTCCATTAAACTATTCCGCATCTCTGTATATAATTTGCCAGGAAAACTCTTAAAGTAAAGTCAAGAACCGGTAGTGTGAGCGAATTAAAAACAAAAAGTGCCCACGGATGCTATGGTTAGGCCCCAAACATTCTTTTACTTTCAGAATTTCCTTATTTCAAATGAAGGCTGCGATGCCTGGCCGTGTTTTGCCCGGCTTCTCCGCCTGCGGCGGGGGTGGAAGGCTTAACGCTTTAATGCCACAATACTTTTTTATCAGCTTGTGGGATGAATGATGAAACAGTTAGTTTTTGCTGGCATGGTGCTGGCGCTGGCCGGATGCGTGCAGGTTGATCGTTACGAAGAGGTTGTTAAAGCGCCAGCGCCGGCAGGCCTGGAAGGCTACTGGCAGACGAAAGGGCCGCAGAGCGAGATGATGAGTCCGGACGCCATCGCCAGCCTGATCGTCACCAAAGAAGGGGACACCTTCGACTGCCGCCAGTGGCAGCGTGTGATCGCCCAGCCGGGGAAACTGATGAACCGCGATAGCGATATCTACAACGTGACCGCTTCCCTGGATATCTACCCGATCGAGCGCGAGGGCAACACCCTTTCCTACGATCGTATGACGTTGACCCGCGTTGAACGTCTCACCCCGGAGTGCGAGAAGGCGTGGGCTAAAGCGCGTGCCGCCGCTCCAGTCAGCGCGCCGACCACCGCGCGCTAAGGTTCCGGCGGGCCACTGCTGGCCCGTCCGGCGTCAGATGACTACAGCACCGCCTCCAGCACCCACACGCTGACGCTTCCCCCGTTACAGGTAAAGGTTGCGCAGCCTTCGTCGTCGGTTTCGACAATCTCTTCCCGGTTGCCCAGGAAATCCCGCCAGCGTTTGTTGCCATAGTTCTCGCCCAGCGTCAGGGTCTTTTCTCCCTCATCACCATTGGACATCACCACCACGCAGCCGGGATCCTCGTCGGTGCCGCTGCGGCTGAAGGCAATGCAGTTGGGGTGATCGAACCAGAGAGTCTGCACGCCGTGGGCAAAGCGCTGACGGGCGTCGATCAGTTCGTGTAGCTGCTCGATGACGGGCATTTCTATGGCGTAGGTTTGTCCGTCGCCGCCGGTATCTTCATAGGAAGCGCCGAAGAGATCGGCATAGAAGACCGAGGGCACGCCATTTTCACGCAACAGGATCAGCGCATAGGCCAGCGGTTTAAACCATGGCTCAACCGGCGCCTCGAGCGCCTGCAGCGGCTGGGTATCATGGTTGGTGACCAGGGTGACGGCATGGAAGGGGTCGGCTTCCACCAGCGTCCCGCTGAAAATCTGGCTCATGTCGTAATCGCGCCCCTGACGGGACGCTTCATGAAATTTCATCTGCAGCGGGGCATCGAACAGCATCGTCTTGCCCTCGACGAGGTCGATATACTGCTGGAGCTTTTCCACTTCATGGGACCAGTATTCCGCGACAATAAACAGCGGCTGCGGGGCCACCTCCTGGACATGTTCGATCCATGCTTTGTAAAACCAGGCGGGGATATGCTTCACGGCGTCAAGGCGAAAACCGTCGCAGCCGGTCTGCTCCATCACCCAGCGCGCCCAGTATTTGATCTCTTCGGTGACGGCGTGATTACGAAAATCGATATTGGCGCCCATCAGGTAGTCGAAGTTGCCAAGCTCATCATCGACTTGCTCATTCCAGCCTTCGCCGGTGTAGTCGTTGACGATTTTAAATACACCGTCTTCCGTCGGATTCTCGATGTGGTCAATGCCGCTAAAACACTTGTAGTCCCAGACAAACTGCGAATACTGCCCGGCGCGCACCGGGAAGGTATAGCGAGTCCATGCCTCGCACTCTATGATCGTCTCGTCAATTTGCGTGCGATCCTGCTCATCGACGCGCTGTACGCGCAAGGCCTCTTTTTCATCGGCGCCCATTTTATGGTTCACCACCACGTCCAGCAGCACGGCGATGTCGTGCTCCTTCAGGGCGTTAACCGCCGCCAGCAGCTGGGTTTTATCGCCATATTTGGTGGCGACAGAACCTTTTTGATCAAACTCGCCGAGGTCGAAGAGATCGTAGGTGTCATAGCCGACGGAATAACCGCCCGAGGCGCCTTTGTAGGCGGGTGGCAACCAGACCATATTGATGCCGATTTCGTTAAGACTGGGGGCCAGCGCTTCGACTTCACGCCACAGTTCGCCGCCGGCGGGGTAGTACCAGTGAAAACATTGCAACAAGGTGGGGTTTTTCATCTTCCATGCTCCAGACGTCAACAGGCTGACCTTTGCAGTATGGGAGATATCCCGCAAAACGGGTGAGGAAAGCCCTGAATTTCGCTATACCCTAAAGCGGATCATATATAATAAATTTGCATAAGATGTAGCGTAACGATGTTGGTGTCGGGCTGTTAAGCGCCTTACACTACAGGAAAATCCTAATCTTCGGGGTATCTATGAAATTAGCACTTCTGGGTCGTCAGGCGCTGATGGGCGCAATGGCCGTTGTTTTGATGGCTGGCGTTAGCGTGAAAACTTTTGCGGCGGAAAACCTGCTCAATCAGATTAAAGAGCGCGGCACGCTGCGCGTGGGCCTCGAAGGCACCTATCCTCCCTTTAGCTTCCAGGGCGATGACGGCAAGCTGACCGGCTTTGAAGTGGAGTTCGCCAACGAGCTGGCGAAACATCTGGGCGTGAAGGCCGACCTCAAACCGACCAAGTGGGACGGTATGCTGGCCTCGCTGGACTCCAAACGCATTGACGTGGTGATTAACCAGGTCACTATCTCCGATGAGCGTAAGAAGAAATACGATTTCTCTACCCCGTACACGATCTCCGGTGTGCAGGCGCTGGTGAAGAAAGGCAACGAAGGCGCGATTAAAACCGCGGCGGATCTGAAAGGCAAGAAAGTGGGCGTCGGGCTGGGCACTAACTATGAAGAGTGGCTGCGTCAGAACGTCCAGGGCGTGGATGTCCGCACCTATGACGACGACCCGACCAAATACCAGGATCTGCGCGTAGGCCGTATTGACGCCATTCTGGTTGACCGTCTGGCGGCGCTGGATCTGGTGAAGAAAACCAACAATACGCTGGCGGTCACCGGCGAAGCGTTCTCCCGTCAGGAAGCTGGCGTTGCGCTGCGTAAAGGCAACGATGACCTGCTGAAAGCGGTAGATGGCGCGATTGCGGATATGCAAAAAGATGGCAGCCTGAAGGCGCTGTCCGAGAAATGGTTTGGCGCTGACGTGACAAAATAACGGCCAGCGGTGAAAAAAGGCGCTCCTGGAAGCGCCTTTTTTTATTTAGCGCGTAACTGTGTGCATAATGAAGCATAACTGAGTCAGGAGGGGCCATGTCACTGCAAAATTTAACCCGCTTTCCGCGTCTGGAACTGATCGGCGCGCCGACGCCGCTGGAGTATCTTCCGCGTCTGTCCGATCACCTCGGGCGCGAAATTTTTATCAAACGTGATGATACGACGCCGCTGGCGATGGGGGGCAACAAACTGCGTAAGCTGGAGTTTCTCGCCGCCGATGCGCTGCGCGAAGGGGCGGATACGTTAATCACCGCCGGCGCGATCCAGTCTAACCATGTGCGCCAGACGGCGGCGGTCGCCGCCAAACTGGGCCTGCACTGCGTAGCGCTGCTGGAAAATCCCATCGGCACCCGGGCGGAGAACTATCTGAGCAATGGCAACCGCCTGCTGCTGGATCTGTTTAATACCCAGATTGAGATGTGCGATGTCCTGACCGATCCCGCGGCCCAGCTCGACGAGCTGGCGACCCGTATCGAAGCGCAGGGGTACCGCCCGTATGTCATTCCGGTCGGCGGCTCTAACGCCCTTGGGGCGCTAGGCTATGTGGAAAGCGCGCTGGAAATCGCCCAGCAGTGCGAAGACGCAGTGGAGATTTCGTCGGTGGTGGTCGCCTCCGGGAGCGCCGGCACCCATGCCGGACTGGCAGTCGGCCTTGAACAGCTGATGCCGCAGGCGGAACTGATCGGGGTGACGGTGTCGCGCGCTGTTGCCGACCAGCTGCCGAAAGTGGTGGCGCTGCAGCAGGCCGTGGCCAACAGCCTTGAGCTGCAGGCGAAAGCCGACATCATCCTGTGGGATGATTACTTTGCACCGGGCTACGGGACGCCAAACGAGGAAGGGATGGCCGCCGTGAAGCTGCTGGCGCAACTGGAAGGTATTTTGCTTGACCCGGTCTATACCGGCAAAGCGATGGCCGGACTTATCGATGGCATTACGCAGAAGCGCTTTAAGGATGAAGGGCCGATTTTGTTCGTCCACACCGGCGGAGCGCCGGCGCTGTTTGCCTATCATCCTCACGTCTAATATAGAAACCACAGCATGCAAGAAAGTATCCAACTGGTCATCGATTCCGCGCCTTTTCTGCTGAAAGGCGCCGTCTTTACGCTGCAGCTGAGCATTGGCGGGATGTTTTTCGGCCTGGTGCTGGGCTTTATCCTGGCGCTGATGCGCATGTCGCCCCTCTGGCCGGTAAAATGGCTGGCGCGCATGTATATCTCCATTTTTCGTGGGACACCGCTTATCGCCCAGCTGTTCATGATCTACTACGGTTTGCCGCAGTTTGGCATTGAACTTGACCCGATCCCGGCGGCGATGATCGGCCTGTCGCTGAACACGGCGGCCTACGCGGCGGAAACCCTGCGCGCGGCCATCGCCTCGATTGACAAAGGGCAATGGGAAGCGGCGGCCAGTATCGGTATGACCCCGTGGCAGACAATGCGTCGGGCTATTTTACCCCAGGCGGCGCGGGTCGCTTTGCCGCCGCTCTCTAACAGTTTTATCAGCCTGGTAAAAGATACCTCGCTGGCGGCGACGATCCAGGTGCCGGAGCTGTTCCGTCAGGCGCAGCTTATCACCTCGCGTACGCTGGAGGTCTTCACCATGTATCTGGCAGCCTCTCTGATCTACTGGGTGATGGCGACGGTACTCTCCTCGCTGCAGAACTATTTTGAAAACCAGCTGAACCGCCAGGAGCGTGATCCGAAATGAGTGCGATTGAAGTAAAAAGCCTGGTGAAAAAATTCCATGGCCAGACGGTGCTCCACGGTATCGACCTGGAGGTGCAGGAAGGCGAAGTGGTGGCGATCATCGGTCCCAGCGGCTCGGGGAAGACTACCCTGCTGCGCAGCATTAATCTGCTGGAGCAACCGGAGAGCGGCACTATCCGCGTCGGCGATGTGACGATCGACGCCGGTCGCAGCCTCGGGCCGCAAAAAGGGCTTATTCGGCGGCTGCGCCAGCACGTTGGTTTTGTCTTCCAGAACTTTAACCTGTTTCCCCACCGGACGGTGCTGGAGAACATTATTGAAGGGCCGGTCATCGTAAAAGGCGAAGACAAGCAGGAGTCGATAGCGCGGGCGCGCGATCTGCTGGCGAAGGTAGGCCTCAGCGGCAAAGAGAACAGCTATCCGCGCCGCCTCTCCGGCGGTCAGCAGCAGCGGGTCGCCATTGCTCGCGCGCTGGCCATGCGTCCGGACGTGATCCTATTTGATGAACCGACCTCGGCCCTTGATCCTGAGCTGGTAGGGGAGGTGCTCAATACCATCCGCCAGCTGGCGCAGGAGAAACGCACCATGGTTATCGTGACCCATGAAATGAGCTTCGCTCGCGACGTTGCCGATCGGGCGATTTTTATGGATCAGGGACGCATCGTTGAACAAGGCGAGGCCAAAGCGCTGTTCGCCTCGCCTCAGCAGCCGCGTACCCGCCAGTTCCTCGAAAAATTCCTGATGCAGTAGAGCAGGCGCTGGCGCGGCGGCGCTCCTTCGCGAGGGCCGCCGCGTTCAGCCCGCTTCCACGCCGGGGGGAACGCCCCATCATCACGTTTTCGTGCTATTGACTCCCCTGGCCGTATACACCGCTTCCCATCCCCCCGTGTAGGGTGTAGAAAATGAATGTAGGGCCTTAGTTTCAGCGCAGCGAGCGGAAAAAAGGCAAGCCTTCAGGCTAATAAATGCGACAGCTACGATATTTTATACATATAAATAAGATTTATGTGTTAGTTTTCTGTATTTATAATAATGATTATCAATCAGGAGTTATTTGCACAGCTATGAGGGACAATGATTTTTTCAGCTGGCGGCGGGATATGCTGCATCAATTTCAGTCCATGGCCGCCGGTGAGGAGGTTTATAATCTCCTGCAACGAGAAACAGAAACGCTGGAATATGATTACTACACGCTTTGTGTGCGTCACCCGGTGCCTTTCACTCGCCCCCGCGTCACGTTTCAGTCGACCTATCCCCGCGCATGGATGTCTCATTACCAGGCAGAGAATTATTTCACCATAGATCCCGTGTTACGCCCGGAGAATTTTATGCGTGGCCATCTGCCATGGGAAGATGGGCTGTTTCGCGATGCGCAGGCATTATGGGACGGGGCGCGCGACCATGGTCTGCAAAAAGGGGTGACACAGTGTCTGACGTTGCCGAATCATGCTCAGGGTTTTCTCTCCGTCTCCGCAAACAACCGTTTGCCGAACGCTTATCCTGATGATGAACTGGAGCTGCGCCTGCGAACGCTGACGGAGTTGAGCCTGTTGACGCTCTTGCGTCTGGAAGATGAGATGGTGATGCCGCCGGAGATGAAGTTCAGCCGGCGCGAACTGGAGATCCTCAAATGGACCGCGGAAGGAAAGACCTCGGCGGAGGTGGCGATGATTCTCTCGATTTCGGAAAATACGGTTAATTTCCATCAGAAGAATATGCAACGGAAATTTAACGCGCCGAATAAAACGCAAATTGCCTGTTACGCCGTGGCGACAGGGCTAATCTGAATGCGCCTGCCGTTCTGCGTGCCAGACGTGATACCGGCTGTCAGTCATACTTTCAGCCGGTACAAGATTACTGCCGGTATGCTTGTTTAATTTGCTTAACGGTGCTGGAGAATACGGCGGCCTGAGCCTCATCTTCCATCTGCGCGATCTGCTTTTCCATTTTAATAATCACGCGACCCGCGTCTGCCTGACCCATCGCCTGCAGCATTAGCGTCATCAGCGCTTTCAGGCAGGTGACTTCCTGCGCCAGTTCTTGATTATTTTCTGCAGTGGAAAAATCTGGTGTGCTCATCGATATCCTCGTTTGCTCGCTGCGCTATTGCGCCTGTCTGAATGTGAAGGCCGCGCAGTATACCACAAGCGACAGAAAAAAAAGGAGTGCTTAATTTCTGTTCTCTCATCTGAGTTGTGAATGATTTTATGCATCAGATAAGACGTAATAGCTGTCAGCAGCACAATAATTTCCCCCAATTATTTAGCACGTTAATAATTGTTACATATTTTGCCTCGTATTTATGCGCTACGTAATCTGTTGTGTTTTTTGTGCCTTCTGTATGAGGATTGTTAAAAAATAAGCCTCGGGCAACTGATTGTTCGCAATGACTTTCCACTCAGTGTGCACAGACATTGCCATAAATGAGAGCCAAATCGAGGAGACGGCATTTTTTTGCCTTTTAAATTAGCAATAAAACCCGGTAATATGTGGGAGATAAAGTATCAGTAGCGTTATCCCTCATTCTGGAGATTATTCCTTTGATCAACGTTCTTCTTGTTGATGACCACGAACTGGTGCGCGCAGGGATACGACGCATTCTGGAAGATATAAAAGGGATTAAAGTCGCTGGCGAAGCCTGCTGCGGCGAAGACGCCGTTAAGTGGTGCCGGGCTAATTCCGCTGATGTCGTCCTGATGGATATGAACATGCCCGGGATCGGTGGTCTGGAAGCGACGCGCAAAATCGCGCGCTCGGTAGCGGGCACGAAAGTGATCATGTTGACCGTGCATACCGAGAATCCTTTACCTGCCAAGGTTATGCAGGCAGGGGCGGCAGGGTATCTCAGTAAGGGCGCTGCGCCACAGGAAGTGGTGAATGCGATTCGCTGCGTCGCGTCCGGGCAACGTTACATTGCTTCCGATATTGCGCAGCAAATGGCGTTAAGTCAGATTGAACCGGAAAAAACAGAATCGCCTTTTGCCAGTTTGTCTGAACGCGAATTGCAGATTATGCTGATGATCACCAAAGGTCAGAAGGTGAATGAGATCTCAGAGCAGCTGAATCTGAGTCCTAAAACGGTTAACAGCTATCGCTATCGGATGTTCAGCAAATTGAACATTCATGGCGATGTCGAGCTGACCCACCTGGCAATTCGCCATGGCCTGTGTAATGCGGAGTCGTTAGCAAGCCAGTGAGTGATGTTTTTGACGCAAAAGCTTTCCTGAAAACGGTAACCAGCCAGCCCGGTGTGTATCGGATGTATGATGCTGGCGGAACCGTCATCTATGTTGGCAAAGCCAAAGATTTGAAAAAGCGGCTCAGCAGCTACTTCCGCAGCAACCTCGCGTCGCGTAAAACGGAAGCGCTGGTGGCGCTGATCGCGCAAATCGACGTGACCGTCACCCATACCGAGACGGAAGCGCTGCTGCTTGAACACAACTATATCAAGCTGTACCAGCCGCGGTACAACGTGCTGTTGCGCGACGATAAGTCGTATCCTTTTATCTTCCTCAGCGGCGATACCCATCCGCGTCTGGCGATGCATCGTGGCGCCAAACATGCGAAGGGCGAGTATTTTGGTCCCTTCCCCAACGGCTATGCCGTGCGCGAGACCCTGGCGCTGCTGCAGAAAATCTTTCCCATCCGTCAGTGTGAAAACAGCGTCTACCGCAATCGCTCCCGTCCCTGTCTACAGTATCAGATTGGCCGCTGCCTGGGGCCGTGCGTGGCGGGGCTGGTCAGTGAAGACGAGTATGCTCAGCAGGTGGAGTATGTGCGGCTGTTTCTCGCCGGCAAAGATGATCAGGTGCTGACTCAGCTCATCGCGAGGATGGAGAAGGCGAGTCAGAACCTCGAGTTCGAAGAGGCGGCGCGCATTCGCGACCAGATTCAGGCCGTCCGCCGCGTGACGGAGAAACAGTTTGTCTCTAACACCGGCGACGATCTTGACGTGATCGGGGTTGCCTTCGATGCCGGAATGGCCTGCGTCCATGTGCTGTTTATCCGCCAGGGTAAAGTGCTGGGCAGCCGCAGCTACTTCCCGAAAGTGCCGGGCGGCACCGAGCTGGGCGAGGTCGTGGAGACCTTTGTCGGCCAGTTCTACCTGCAGGGCAGCCAGATGCGCACGCTGCCGGGAGAGATTTTGCTCGACTTCAACCTCGGGGATAAGACGCTGCTGGCCGAGTCGTTGTCGGAGCTGGCGGGGCGCCGAATTCATGTGCAGACTAAACCGCGCGGCGACCGGGCGCGTTACCTTAAGCTGGCGCGCACCAATGCCGCCACGGCGTTAACCACGAAATTGTCTCAGCAATCGACCATTCATCAGCGTCTGCAGGCGCTGGCCTCCGTGCTGGAGCTGCCGGCCGTGAAGAGGATGGAGTGCTTTGATATCAGCCACACCATGGGCGAACAGACCGTCGCCTCCTGCGTGGTATTTGACAGCAATGGCCCCCTGCGCGCGGAGTACCGGCGCTACAATATCGCCGGCATCACCCCGGGCGATGACTATGCGGCGATGAATCAGGTCCTGCGCCGTCGCTATGGTAAAGCGATTGATGACAACAAGATTCCGGATGTGATCCTGATAGACGGCGGCAAGGGGCAGCTGGCGCAGGCGAAAGCGGTGTTTGCCGAGCTGGACGTCCCTTGGGATAAACATCATCCGCTGCTGCTGGGCGTGGCGAAAGGTAGCGATCGTAAAGCCGGCCTGGAAACGTTATTCTTTGAACCAGAGGGCGAGGGGTTTAGCCTGCCGCCGGATTCGCCGGCCCTGCATGTGATCCAGCATATCCGCGATGAATCGCACGATCATGCGATCTCCGGACATCGCAAAAAACGGGCGAAAGTGAAGAGCACCAGCTCGCTTGAGAATATCGAGGGGGTGGGGCCGAAGCGTCGCCAGATGCTGCTGAAGTACATGGGGGGGCTGCAGGGGCTGCAGCAGGCCAGCGTCGAAGAAATTGCCAAAGTACCGGGCATCTCTCACGCTCTGGCAGAAAAGATCTTCTACTCGTTGAAACATTAGGGGCTCTGTAGCAACATAGGGCTAATTTTTACTTACAACAGATAGTTACCCGTCACTATGCAATTTAATATCCCTACGTTGCTTACTCTGTTCCGCGTCATCCTGATCCCGTTCTTTGTGCTGGCGTTTTATCTGCCCTTTAGCTGGGCGCCGTTTGCCTGCGCGCTGATTTTCTTTGTTGCCGCCGTGACCGACTGGTTTGATGGATTCCTCGCCCGTCGCTGGAACCAGAGTACCCGGTTCGGCGCCTTCCTCGATCCGGTAGCCGATAAAGTCATGGTGGCTATCGCCATGGTGCTGGTCGCTGAGCACTATCACACCTGGTGGGTCACGCTGCCGGCGGCGACGATGATTGCCCGTGAAATTATTATCTCCGCGCTGCGCGAGTGGATGGCGGAGCTGGGAAAACGCAGCAGCGTGGCGGTCTCGTGGATTGGCAAAGTGAAAACCACCGCGCAGATGACTGCCCTGGTGTGGATGCTGTGGCGTCCTTATCCGTGGGTGGAATGGGCCGGGATCGCGCTTTTCCTCGTGGCGGCGGTGCTGACGCTGTGGTCGATGTTGCAATATTTGAACGCGGCGCGCGGCGATTTGCTTGATCAGTGATCGTTTCGCCGTTATTTTCAGCAAACGATGCAAAGTTGCGAAAAATACCGTTGACTCACCGCGAGAGATAAGTAGAATGCAACGCATCGAACGGCAGCACAGTCTTCCAGACGATAACAAAATCAAGTGATTAGCAAATAACTTGATGATGCGGGAATAGCTCAGTTGGTAGAGCACGACCTTGCCAAGGTCGGGGTCGCGAGTTCGAGTCTCGTTTCCCGCTCCAGATTAACAGCATCGGCAGTAGCGGGTGCTTCAGAATTAAAGGCGCGTTAGCAAAGCGGTTATGTAGCGGATTGCAAATCCGTCTAGTCCGGTTCGACTCCGGAACGCGCCTCCACTTTATATCCCGAGCCCGGATGGTGGAATCGGTAGACACAAGGGATTTAAAATCCCTCGGCGTTCGCGCTGTGTGGGTTCAAGTCCCACTCCGGGTACCATTGGGAAATATAGAATAATCAAAGCAATAAGCAGTGTCGTGAAACCACCTACGGGTGGTTTTTTTGTTTCAAAACCACCCATTCCATCATATCACTTCAAAATATTTTTCCTTTCCACCTGCCCATCTACAACCGGAACTACCGCAATTTTTCTGACATACCGGGCAGTTTGCTCAACGTTCTTGTGCCCTGATATTGCCTGTTTCTCGTACAGATTGCCCTGAAGGTCAGATACTCGAGCTCCAGCCAATACTCAGGCCACTGGGTTGCCGGATCACAAGTACCAGCGTCAGTAAAAATATACTGCCTGCTAAAAGCATTTCAGACTTCGTTATATATGATTATATAAATGTGTTTTTCTTTCTCAGCAGGATGTACAGACTGATTTATCAAGCCAGTCACGCACATCCTCCCGCATTCACTGCCAGGACGTCGTGATTGTCTCAGCAGCCCAAGCCGGTATGTGAGGTGACAGACGATAGTGGATCCATTTGCCTTCACGACGGTCCTGAACCAGCCCAGCCATGCGAAGGATAGTCATATGTCGTGAGATTTTGGGCTGCGATTCGGAAATAGCCGCGCAGATTTCGCAGACGCACAGTTCTCCTGACTCCCGGAGAAGCATGACGATGGCGAACCGTGTTTCATCAGACAAGATTTTGAAAAGCTGAACAGGTTGTAGCATTTTTCACTCCGTTCCTTATGGCTCAGTAAGAGAGCGCTCCTACAGCCGCTTTGCCGCCGAAGAAGCTGGTCGCCTGCTGATGGCGATGGGCGCGGAGGTAAAATTCTTTAACCCCTCCGGTTTACCCCTGCCGGATGATGCGCCGGGCACGCATCCTAAAGTCACTGAGTTGCGTAGTCTGGTCAGATGGTGTGACGGGATGGTGTGGAGTTCTCCGGAGCGACACGGGGTTATGAAGGCGCAGATTGACTGGATACCATTATGAGAAGGCGCGGTTCGTCCTTCGCAGGGTAAAACACTTGCGGTAATGCAGGTCTGCGGTGGTTCGCAATCCTTCAATGCAGTGAACCAGATGCGTATTCTGGGCCGCTGGATGCGGATGTTTACGATCCCCAACCAGCCCTCCGTAGCCAAGGCATGGCAAGAGTTCGACGAAAACGGACGAATGAAACCTTCGTCATGGTATGACCGCATCGTCGATGTAGCCGAGGAGCTGTTTAAAATCACGCTGCTGCTTAAGGGACAAACCGGTTATCTTGCGGATCGCTACAGCGAGCGAAAAGAGAGCCATCAGGAGCTTTAATCCCGAGTCAATCAGGACAAAATATAATGTCTGTTCTTCATTAATCCATACAGCATAAGCTTAACAACGTCCGCTCCTGGCACGACGCGGACTAATTGTCCATGTTGAAGGTCCGCTGCGAGCGAGAAGCAGACATAGATAGGGCTAAAGCTTGTGCATGATGCATTAAGGATGATTTATTTTCTGCATGAGAACCTATAAAGCATTTTGGCAAAATTGGAAGTTAAATCAGCCATATATTAACTGGCTCGCTGACATCGTTAGATTACCTGTAACCGGCCGACAGTCATCTTTATTTGTTGACTGAACCAGTTAAAAATCTCAACCTGAACCAGGGCCAGCCGCTAACAACACTTATGCCACTTAGGATTAGCATCGATCCTGAAATAAACCCTGACTGTAGCTGTTCACTCAAAAAAAATACTGCCGTAATGACCCCAAATACAGGCGTCATGAATGAGAGAATACCGAGCTGTGATACCATGTATTTATGCATTAAACTGTACCAGGCTAAATAACTCAAAAAACCAACTATTGCGCTTTGAAAGATTAAACTAGCAATCCCGACGGCGCCAGGTTCAAAGTGATTCTGGTCGGAGAAATATGAATAGGCTGATAAAAGTAAAAAACCTCCTGTAAGTTGATAAAAAAGAGTAAGAGAAGCCGGCGCCCCACTAAGGGAGGAACATCGGACGAGTACGGTAGTGGCTCCCCATGATAGGCCTGCAAATAACCCCATTATGTCTCCTGCCAGAGTCTTACTGGAGCTATCATCTGGAGCCTTACCTGACAGAAACGCGACACAAATCCCTGCAAAAGCAATTGCTATCCCTATCCATTGTGGTGCACACAGCCGTTCATCGGGTCTAAAAAACTGTAGTCCCAGAGCAGCAAAAATTGGCGCGGTGTAGAGGAATACTGACATGTGCGATGCCGACGTATATCGCAGGCCTTCAGCAACAAACAGGAATTGAAAACCAAAAAGTATGCCCACTGCTCCCCCTGGAATTAAGCAATTAGCAAAATTTTCTAGGGACGTTTTTTTAAGAATAATTAATAAATATATAAGGCCAGCAGCAGCCCCACTTCTGATTGCTACTTGTAGAGCTGGAGAAATTTCATCGGCTACGCCTTTAATTGCGACCTGCTGTATTCCCCAAACTATACACAGTGAGGTCATGACTAGTGTGGCATATGTGTCAACCTGTTTTCGTTGTACTGTCACTTAATTCCCCATCAAATCGACTTATTTTTAGTGCCCAGGCCATTGTGTAACCTGCTCACTACAAGCCTCATAGTTTATGCTTTGAGCATATAGAGACATGATTGCACTGTCTGACCAGTAGATGTGGTTACCTCTACCGGAACCCGTTCATACTCAGGACCTTCGAACTCATCGAGTATGTGCCAGTGATTATGTAAATTCTCTGACGTAAAGAGAAAACCCTGTACACGATTACCGGAATCATCCAATACGATCCCCGGATATCCCATCTTTGCACCCCAGCCTTTATCTAATAAAGAACCACCAACGTGGCCTTCCTGCCATGTCCCCCCAATCTTTTCAAGAATATGAGCATTAGGTCGGCCAGGACCCAAGGTTCCGTAGACAAACAAGCTTTCCATCATTCCTCCGATTATCATAAAGCCAATGTGAATGTTTTATGCGCTAATTTTGATTTTCGGACTCTGGCCTGACAAATCATTTGTTCTCACAGTACGTGTGAATTATTATCACGTGTATGATATTTGATCGCCTCCCCCCATTGCAGACTCTGCGTGCTTTTGAAGCAACAGCCCGTCTCTCAAGTATGACACTGGCTGCAACAGAGCTTCACGTAACGCATGGCGCGATAAGCCGGCAAATCCGGAAGCTTGAAGAGCATCTGGGGTTAAAACTATTTTTCAGTCTGACCCGACAGATAATACTGACTCAGGAAGGGGCTGAATATCATCGCATTGTTACCCGCCTTCTGAGTGAGTTAATGATGGAATCTGAGCGTCTGCGCGGAAGGAATCCTGCAAAAAGTTTACGTGTCAGTACAACGGTTTCATTTGCCAGCAAGTGGCTGGCACCGCGTCTGAGCCGGTTCAGGCAGAGATATCCTGACGTTGATATTCAGCTGGATGTTACTGACAGTAATGTGGATCTGAATGATGGTCAGGTAGATGCAGCCATTCGTTACGGTCTTGGCCATTACCGCGACGTTTCGTATGAGCGTATCTTCGATGAAACTGTTACCCCCGTCTGTAGTCCGGGTTTTCTTAAAGAACAAAATGGTCTGACAGAAATTAAGGATCTTTCAAACTGCGTTCTTCTTCATGAATACAGAATGCTGGCGAACTGGGAGGCATGGTTTGAAATGGCCGGAGAAAAAAATTTTTGCTGCCATCACGGCCCCTTATGGACCCTTGGCAGCATGGCGACTGAGGCCGCTATACGTGGCGAAGGTGCGGCTCTGGGACGCAGTGTTCTGGTTGCAGATGATGTAGCAGCCGGAAGGCTTGTTGTTCCGTTTCCGCAATATAAACTTAAGGCTGAGCGGGGATACGATTTAGTTTATCGCTCGGATAATCAGGATTCATTTAAAATACGCATTCTGAGACAGTGGCTCTCTGAAGAAATGAGCTTGCTGGAAGATTGAATGGCCATCTTAAAATAGTTCATTTCTAACACGGAGCGGACTTACTCACTGGGTGTGAGGTCCGCTGTTAGCGAGGAGCGTAAGCTCTCAGTTGCTCTTTTAACTTATAAATACATGACTTACATATCGCTATCTTGATCACCAGGGCGTAGGCCAGTGCGTTATCGTACTGGTACGGACTTCAGGGAATAAGAAAACCTTTTTGCAAAAGGTAAATATTCCTTTTGCATCAAAAGATATGAATGAGCTATATTCGTTTTTGTCTAAAAAAGTCTGAAAATCGTCCCTCAGGCAATAGATGACCATCGCCGGGCAGGAAAAAATCCAGTCAAAAGGCAGAGAGATTTTTTTCAGATTAAATTTTTTCAGTGTCCACGACGTTAAACAATGGCTTCCTAATGACACAATATGCTTCACAGCCCATTGTCCTTGAGTTTCAATCCCTGATACAGGATGTGGCGGGATACATACATTCTCGAATGCCATTCTGGATGGTGTTAATCCCTTGAACTCGTCACTATTCATCAGCGATGCGTTAAGAAGTTGTGCTGATTCTGCAAGCGACTTGTCAGAAATTGCATGGTAATAATTTTTAAGACCGTCAGGATCTGCGGGGCGACCCAGTAATGTTTTATACGTAGACTTTATTAACAATATTTTGAGATATTTTTTCTGGATGTCATCTGCCATTATTTATCCGCTTGAAGCCATAGTGTTGCTTTATTTAATTGCTGCTTAAATATATAGCCATATAAATTGCGCGGGATTATGACAAGTTGATTTAAGATTGGCAATCCAGCAAAAAATAGCGACTGCAGGGCACGGCGTCGTTGAATATCCTCGGCAGGATCTGGTGGCTATCGATGCCTGGGCTGACGGCGGCAATCTCGCGAACGGGATCACCACGTAGTGGGAAACAATCCATTGTCACCGGCAATCGCTCATTTGTCCCAGGACAAAACGAACTCTCCCTGCTACTATCGACCGGACACTTCATCCAGCCTGCCGGAGGCATCATGTTCACAGGGCTTTGCGCATTTCCGCTGACGCCGCTGCATCAGCAAACTATCGATGAAAAAGCGTTTATTCGTCTTCTTGCTCGTCTTACCGATGCCGGAGTCGACTCCCTGGGCATCTTAGGCTCAACCGGCAGCTACGCCTATCTCAGTCGTGAACAGCGCAAGCGGGTGGTGCAGGTGGCGAAGGCGCATGCCGGGTCGACCCCGATAATGATCGGCGTCGGCGCCATCGCCACCAGCGAGGTGCTCCGGCTGGTGGAGGATGCCCAGCAGGCCGGGGCGGATGCATTGCTCCTGCCGATGATGTCCTATCAGCCGCTCTTTGCGGAGGAGATCTACGCTTTTTACGAGGAGGTCTGCCGGCATGCCTCGGTGCCGGTTTGCCTGTATGACAACCCCCGTACCACCCACGTGACGTTATCGGATGAGCTGCAGGGGCAGATTGCTGCCTTACCGGCCATCGCCTCGATAAAAATTCCCGGTCTGCCCGCGCCGCAGGCAAGCGAACGGGTGGCGGCTCTGCGTCGTCATCTGCCTGGCGGCGTGACGCTTGGCGTTAGCGGTGACGTTCGCGCGACAGCGGGCTTGCAGGCCGGCTGCGAGGTCTGGTACTCGGTCTGCGGCAGCCTCTTTCCATGTATCTCTCTGGCGCTGGTGAAAGCCATCCGTCACGGCGATGCGGCACAGGTGGCGGCGCTGAATAAGCAACTTGCGCCCCTCTGGCGGTGCTTTGACCGCTACGGCGGCAGCCTGCGGGTGGTCGCCGCCGCTGCGGCCATTCTGGGATTGTGTGATCCTGACTCGCTTCCCCGCCCCTTGCTGCCGTTAGGGGAGGAGGCCTGTCGCGACGTGGCGGCGGCGCTGCACGGGCTGGCCTGATTGTGTCGGGTCGACGCAGGCGCAATGGGCGCTGCCGGGTGGCTTTCTGCCGGCATTTCGGCTACTGTAGGCCCGATTTTTACCATGCGAGCCTGTGAATGAATACCGGACCTTTAAACGAAAACGAACTGGAATGGCTGGACGAGACGCTGGCGAAATACGCCACCGAAGGCGCTATTCTGGATGTCTCTGAACTGGATGGCCTGTTGACGGCGATCCTCTCGGCGCCCACCGCTATCGAACCCGCCCAGTGGCTGCTGGCTATCTGGGGTGGTGCCGATAATGTGCCACGCTGGGCCAACGACCGCGAGCGCGATCGCTTTGTCAATCTGACGCTGCAGCATATGAGCGATATCGCCGAACGGCTGGAGTCTTATCCCGATCAGTTCGAACCGCTGTTCGGCACCCGTGAAGCGGAAGGTCAGGAGCTGACCATCGTTGAAGAGTGGTGTTTTGGCTATCTGCGCGGCGTAGCGCTGAGCGACTGGTCGACGCTGTCTGCTGAACTTCAGCCTGAGCTGGAGGCGATTGCGCTCCACGGTAGCGAAGAACAGTTTTCCGCGCTGGATAATCTGACGGCGGATGAATTTATCGCCAGCATCGAGCGCATCACCCCGGCGGCGCTGGCGCTTTACCAGTACTGGATGGCGAATCCACAGCCGGAGGTGGTCCCGCAGCCGGTAAGAAATGAGACGAAAGTCGGACGTAACGATCCCTGCCCGTGCGGCAGCGGTAAAAAGTATAAGCAGTGTTGCTTAGCGAAATGAAAAAGGGGCCAGCTGGCCCCTTATTTTATCCCACCGCCGGTAACAGCCCGGCGACGATGCAGAACTGGATCGCTACGATGCCGATCCCGCACAGCAGGACCAGCCACAGCGCCGGGGCGCCGCCGGCCACCCGCCAGGCGGCCTGCGGATGCAGTCGGCGGCTCTTCATGACCAGCATGGCCGGTAACATCAGGGCCAGCACGGCCAACGCCACCCCGGCGTAGCCCAGGGCCATGACGAAGCCGCGGGGATAGAACAGGGCGAACGCCAGCGGCGGCAGAAAGGTGATCATCCCGCTCTGCAGACGCCCGCTGACGCTGTTTTTGCGCTGAAACATATCGGCCAGATAATCAAACAGCCCGAGCGAGACGCCGAGGAAGGAGGTCGCCAGTGCAAGGTCGGCAAACAGGTGTACGGCCAGCTCCACGTGCGGTGACGCTACCACTTCGCGGATCGCCTCCAGCAGACCGTTCAGACCGGCATGTTGCGCCAGCAGGGCGGTAAAGGCCGGAGCGTCGATACTGCCCAGCGTCGCCAGCTGCCAGAAAATATAGGCCACCAGCGGAATAAAACTGCCGATAATAAACACCCGGCGCAGCTTACGGATATCGCCCCCCAGATAGCTGACGACGCTCGGCACGCTGCCGTGAAAGCCAAAAGAGGTAAAGATCACCGGAATGGCCGACAGCGCCAGGCCTTGCTCAACCGGCAGCGTGAGCAGGTTCACCTGATGAATGTGCGGCATCAGCAGAGCCAGCATAATCACCAGGAAGACGATTTTGGCGCTAAACAGGAAGCGATTGAACAGGTCGACCAGCGCGGTGCCAATGCACACCACCGCCCCGCCGAGCAGGGTGAAGATCAGTACGCCGGCAGCCGGCGGCAGCTGCCAGTCCAGCCACTGGTTGAGGCTGGAAGCGAGTAATTCGCCGGCGCCACTGATGTAGGCTGCCGTGAGGGCGTACAGCAGAAACAGCATGCAGAACCCGGTGATCCATTGTCCATAACGGCCCAGATAGCGCGCCGCCAGGGAACCGAGCCCCATATCGGCAGGGACATGCTGGTAGACTTCCAGCAGCAAAAGGGCGGTATAGCACATCAATGCCCACAGGGTGAAAAGTAAACCCAGCGTGACGGTAAAGCCGACGCCTGCGGCGGCCAATGGCATCGCCAACATACCTGCACCGATTGTGGTGCCGGCTACGATTAAAATACTGCCCAGAGTGCGGTTCTTCACGCTTTTCGCTATCCCTACAGCAAATCACAATAATTTATGCCGCGCAGAGTAGGGGATATTGCGTCTTTCGTCAAATCAGGGTTACAAGATCTGTAATTAAAACTTTACAAGGTCGAAAGGATGAAAGCCTGCGCTGGCGCAAGGCGCGGGCCGTCGGTCTGGCCTAAGCTGGCGTTTTTTTCCGGAGGGGTTATGTCTTCTATTCATGGTCATGAAGTGCTGCAGATGATGCTGGCGTCGAAGGAGTGCTGGACGGTGGCTTCGCTGGAGGCGGCCATTCACCATCGCTTTGGCGCAGAGGCGCGCTTTCACACCTGTTCGGCGGAAAATCTGAGCGCTGCGGAGCTGGTGGCGTTTTTAGAGCAGAAAGGCAAATTTATTGCCAGAGAGGCAGGATTTACCACCGCAGAAAACAAGATTTGTCAGCATTGAAAATGCCGCGACGGAGAAGCGTCGCGGCGCGGGCAATTAATTCTGCGTATCGAGGGTGGCCAGCTCTTTGTCGATAAAGTACAGACCTTCACCGCTTTTCCCGGCGAGGGTCAGTTTATCAATTACCGATTTAAATAATTTCTCTTCTTCATGCTGTTCGGCGACATACCACTGCAGGAAATTAAAGGTCGGGTAATCCTGACTGGTCATAGCCGCGTGCGCCAGTTCATTAATTTTTTGCGTGATCAGCTGCTCGTGCTCATAGGTCTGGCGGAACAGTTCATCCAGTGACGCATACTCGGCAAACGGGGAGGCGATAGCGTTGATGCGCGGCAGGCTGCCGGTGTCGGTCAGGTAGTCGAACAGGCGCTGCATATGGGTCATCTCTTCCTGGGCATGGCGACGCAGGAAGGCCGCAGCCCCTTCAAAACTATGGTAACTGCACCAGGCGCTCATCTGCTGATAAAGAAGAGAAGAATAGAGTTCAAGATTCATCTGTTCATTCAGTTTGTCGATCATTTCCGTTTTCAGCATCGTCGCGCTCCTGGAATTAAAATATAGATGTTATCGGCTGCCACTATAATTTGTTATTTAATTATTTGCAAAAAGTAAATTTAAAAAGATTTTATTTAAAATGCTAATGGGAATAACACGCATTGGCAGTTTAATAATAAATGAGAATGGTTTTAATTTATTATTGGTTTTTTGCGGAGGCGAAATGACTGCCTCTGCGGATTGCGAGGCGGGGAGCGCCAGGCGGAGTCGTCCTGATGAGGGGGCGACACCCTAACCTGAGCGGCAGAGGCGGCGAAAGTGTGAAGCGCTGCGTAATTTTTAAAACAACTTTTCATAAAATTTGAAAGTTTGTTTTCCAGGTGGTAGAGTGCAGTCAACGCCAATGACATTCTGCGGGCAGGCCCGCACAGCATTCAGGAGAGTAAACCATGAAGATTGCACTGATGATGGAGAACAGCCAGGCGAACAAAAACGCCATCATCCTCAAGGAGCTTAACGCGGTTGCCGACGAAAAAGGATTTCCGGTCTATAACGTCGGTATGAGCGATGAGAACGATCATCATCTGACCTATATTCACCTCGGGATCATGGCCAGCATCCTGCTGAATTCGAAGGCGGTCGACTTCGTGGTCACCGGATGCGGTACCGGCCAGGGAGCGCTGATGTCGCTGAACATCCATCCTGGCGTGGTCTGCGGCTACTGTATCGACCCGGCGGATGCGTTCCTGTTTGCCCAGATCAACAACGGTAACGCGCTGTCGCTGCCGTTTGCCAAAGGTTTCGGCTGGGGCGCCGAGCTGAACGTGCGGTTTATCTTTGAAAAAGCCTTTACCGGTCGTAACGGCGAAGGCTATCCGCCGGAGCGCAAAGAACCGCAGGTGCGTAATGCCGGGATCCTCAACCAGGTCAAAGCGGCGGTAGTCAAAGAAAATTATCTCGATACCCTGCGCGCCATCGATCCGGAACTGGTGAAAACCGCCGTCTCTGGCCCTCGCTTCCAGCAGTGCTTCTTCGAAAACTGCCAGGATAAAGCGATCGAAGCGTTTGTCCGCCAGATCGTCGGGTAATCGTCATCAGGGCCAGCGCCGCTGGCCCTTCCATCCTCTACGATTTCTTCGCCGACACGCTGCTGCCTGCCGTTTTGGCCAGATGCAGGCTGTCGATCATCCCCACCAGACAAATCACCGCGATAAACACAAACGCCAGGCGAAAGCTGATCCCCGGCACGGCGGAAAGGTGCAGCCAGTCGCCGACCTGTTCACCCAGGCGAATGCCGATTGCCCCAAGCGTGATACCCAGCCCCACCGCCAGCTGCGACGCGGTACTGAACAGAGTATTGGCATCACTCATCTGCGCGGCGGGGACATCGGCAAAGGCCAGCGTGCTCACGCCCGTGAACTGGACTGAGCGAAACACCCCGCCGAGATAAAGGATCAGCATGATCGCCCAGACCGGAGTTTGCGGCGTGAGCAGCGCGCAGGCCAGCAGCGAACAGACGTTCAGCGCGCCGTTGATCAACAGCAGGCGACGAAAGCCCAGCCAGCGGATCAGCGGCGTGGTGGCGGGTTTAATCGTTAAATTGCCGACAAATACCGCCAGCACCAGCAGACCAGAGTGAAAGGGATCCATGCCGAACCCCACCTGAAACAGCAGCGGCAGGAGAAAGGGGACCGCGCTGATGGAGGCCCGGAACAGCGAGCCGCCGTACATCGTCACGCGGAACGTCGGCACCTGCAACGCCGTCAGACGAACCATAGGCGCTGTCGCCCGGCGGAAGTGGCGGATAGCATACGCCAGACAGCCGAAGCCAAGCGCGGCGAGGGCCAGCGTCGGCCAGATCTGCGGCTGACGATCGCCGAGCCGTTCCATCGCCGTGACCAGGCTGACCATCGCCACCGCGGTCGTGATAAACCCTGTCATATCAAAGGCGCGCCGCTCTGCTTCGCGGATATCAGGAATGATGCGCAGCGACAGGATAATCGCCGCGACGCCCAGCGGGACATTGATAAAGAAGATCCAGTGCCAGCTGGCGTAGCGGGTAATAAAGCCTCCCAAAGGCGGGCCGATAATAGGGGCCACCAGCGCCGGCCAGGTGAGGGTGGCGATGGCCTTTATCAGCAGGTGTTTCGGCGTGGTGCGCAGTACCGCCAGACGACCGACGGGGACCATCAGCGCGCCGCCGATCCCCTGCAGGATACGCATGGCGACAAAGATATGCATATCGCTGGAGAGGCCGCAAAAGATCGAGGCAAGGGTAAAAATGGCCAGGGCGAGGGTGAAGATAGCCCGGGCGCCGAAGCGATCGGCGATCCAGCCGCTGGCGGGGATCAGCACCGCGAGGGTAATCAGATAGGCGCTGATGCCGATATTCAGCTCGACGGCGGTAACGCCAAAATCTCTCGCCATGTCGGGCAGGGCGGTAGCGATCACCGTCCCGTCGAGAAACTCCATAAAAAAGGCGCCAGCCACCAGCAGCGCCGGGGCTGAAAAAGCACGTTCGTTCCCGGAAGAGATCGCGGTATTCATGTTGTCGCTGCCATCAAGGGGATCCTCGGCAAAGCGGCAGCAAAGGTGCCGCCAGCCACTCGGGTGGCGAAAAAAACCTGCCACGGCAGGTTTTATTATCGTTAACGATTTAGGGTACTATTACGCTCCTGAAAAAAGGAGTAATTAATGTCTCAACATCTTACCGAACACGACGAGCTGGTTTCCGATGTGGTTGCCTGCCAGCTGGTTATCAAGCAGATCCTCGACGTGATTGACGTCATCGCGCCGGTGGAAGTGCGTGAAAAAATGACCAGCCAGCTGAAAGCCATCGACTTCGCCAGCCACCCGGCTTCTGCCGATCCGGTGACGCTTCGCGCGGTGCAAAAAGCGATTGCCCTGATTGAGCTGAAGTTTACCCCGCAGGAAGAAACGCATTAATAACCGGCCCCGCGGGTGACCGACGGGGCCTTTTCCTTTAATGGGAAACCACGGTCTGCGTTGGCGCAGCCTCAGCGGTTTTAAACAATTTGCTGTTGCCCCAGCACTCTTCGTAGCGATGGCCAACCAGATCCTCAACGATTGCCCGCACCTCCGGCGCAATATCACTGATTTTACCGCCCGCTTTAATCCGCGCGACTTCCTGCAGGACCACCAGATGGGCTTTACGGTCCAGTTTCATCTGCTTACTGAAGACGATGGCGGCCAGGGCTAAGGCGACGACACCGACGCAGAATACCACCGCGATGGCGGTCACAGCGCTTTCCGGTTGGCTGTGCGCTTTTGACTGGAAACCGTAAAAGCTCAGGATGGCCCCCATCGAAAACACCACAATCGAGCGCAGAATTTTCCCTGAGAAGGTCATGGCGCCGGCATAGATCCCTTCCCGACGACGTCCGGTGTAGATCTCGTCGACATCGGCGAGGAAGGTGTAAACGGTCCAGGGAATATAGTAAACCCCGCCGGTCCCCAGGCCGAACAGCACGGTAATACCGAACATCAGCACGGTCGCCAGGCCTGACGGCAGATGGAAGAACCACAGCGAGGTATACAGCAGGACTGCGAAAATCACGATCCCCAGCGCGAGGATATAGGGTTTGCTGAAGCCCTTTTTCACACACAGGCCGATAAACAGCGCGGTGGAGATCAGCTGCAGAATCGAGTTCAGGCTGTTCAGCCCGGCCACCATTGCCGGATCGTGCTGCAGAACGAATATCACGAAATAGGTGAAGATGGAGGCAAACAGCCATTCCGCGCCAAACCCGCACAGGTACATACCGAGATGTTTGCGGAACACGCGCAGATAAAAGGTGGAACGCATGTCTTTCGCCAGCGACAGCAGGGTGCTCAGCAGCCCCTTTTTCGCGCTGGTATCCACGGCTTCCGCACGCTCGCGCTCCCAGCTGCACAGCCACAGGCAGGTAATCGCGACGATCAGGATCGCGCCGTAGGTCAGCCCGGTGAGGAAGAAAGGGGTGGCGGAATCTTTGCCGTACAGCAGAATGAACTGTCCGGGAATAAACGCGGCGAGGAAGTTGGCCAGTTTGCCGAAGATGGCTTTATAGCCGGTGAGCTTTGAGCGTAGCGAGAAATCATCGGTCATCTCTGTCGCCAGCGTTTCATAGGGCACCATGATGGAGGTGTAGATGATCTCAAACACCACATAGGTGCACAGGTAGTACCAGAAACTCAGGCCCTCTACCCACAGCAGCGGGTAGAACAGCATCAGCGGAATGCCGATCAGCAAAAAGAAGCGCCGACGGCCAAAGCGCTTGCCTAACCGCGTTTTGCCAAAGTTATCCGTCAGATAGCCCATCAGCGGGTTGCTGATGGCGTCGATGATGCTGGCGACGGAGAAGATAAATGAGGCCTCGATCAGCGTCAGGCCGCAAAAGGTCGTATAAAAATAGAGTAGCCATGCCCCGCTTATCGCCAGTGCGCCACTCCCTAACAGATTACCGCCGCCGTAGGCTAACTGATGGCGTAACAAGATCGGTCTTCCCTGCAGCCCTTCAGAGGCTGAAGCCGTGTATCGAGCCATAAAAAATAAACCTCGTGTTTTATATTTTTGAAACACTGTTTTTATATTTCTTTGTGGCTCAACAAAAAGTGACCGCGCTCACTAATCCCCCCAAAGGGGTAACGGTGACGAGGGAATGGGATCGAGTTAAAACTTTTTTATTCTTTTGAGGAATAAATGGCAGGGGAGTATAACGATAACGGATTAATAAACAGGGCGGGGCAGCGCGAACGCGCTCCCCCCTGATCGGGCGAGAAAGGCCCTACACCTCTGATTAGTGGGGTTTCTGTGACGCTCCGACGAGGGCCATCAGACGGCGATCGGTCTGTTCCATACCGATCCCGGCTTTGTCGGCGTTGCGAATTTCCTCGAGCACGCTTTGCAGCAGCAGCCCATCCTGCTGCTGCTCTTCCGCCAGCCGGGTCAGAAAACGCCAGGTGTTGTCATCGCTCTGCGCTTTGGCTTCCTCGGCGAGACCGCTCAGCATACTGCTACGCTGGCGGTAATCGACCAGGGTTTGGGTAAAGAGATCTTCCAGCGAGGTACATTCGGGATTACAGGCGCGGTCGGGATTCACTATCGGCCAGCTGCCGGCTTTTTTCAGATAGTCAAATACGCGCATGGTGAGGGTGATGCTGCATTGCGCGCGGTTGCGCAAAAATGTCGCGGCGCCGTCAAAGCGATGCCGGGCGCACCACTCGCTTAAGTTCAGGTAAACGTTAGAGGCGTGGAACTCAAGGTTCATCTGGGTGTTTAGCTTTTGTGCCATTCCTGGAACTGCCATAAAAATATCCTTATTAACCGGGAAGGGGTTACTGGTGCGCGTCAGCGGTTCCTGCGGTCAACAACAGGATAAAAGAGTGGCGCGCTGCACTGTTGCAGAATAATAAAACTCTACACATTCCGTATGAGTCGGGTAATTTTTCCTCTTGCCGACAATTTTAGAATACTCGCTGAATGGAATTAAGAAAACTCTCAAGATGGATAATTTACGTTTTGTTACACGATTATTCCTGAATGACGACTGGCGGGGGATTGGCGGTGTAGACTGGGGCGCTAGCGCGGTGTGCCAGGTATAAGTTATAGGTATTTGACTACGAGATTCATCGTATAACGCAAAACTATAAGTTATTTCAGAGAGCAATGTTTCGTGGTGATGATAATTATTTTTATTTTTTGTTGCAGGTTTTTTTATGTAACCGGAATATCTTTTTTCAATTAGGAATAAATTACGCAAAAGATCCGTTTTATCGCGATATTAAACGGCCGACGCTGGACTGGCGACGCGCGTCTGCTGATCTTCAGCGCCGGCGGGCAGTTGACCGCCGCTGCGACCCCGTTAGCCACTGGATATAACAGTGCCGTAACCCTCTGTTAAACACCCTCTGACATCACAGGGATAAGCCTGCTGGTGGTATAGATGATCCTGCTATTCGCCGGTTAAATTGTATGACAATTATGTCTTTTTTTATGTCTTTTTTTGCTAAATCTATGTACGCAATTACTGTAATTCCGCGATGTGATAATGCTCTCGTATGGAGAAATAATTTCCGGGTATTACTACTCTAACAACGGCAGTAGGGAATGTGATTTTTCTAATGCCTTGTTTTGATGCTGATAAAAAAGTTAATTCCGATTTTTCCCTACATGAAAGCGAATTAAAGCTGGAGTTTACCATGCACAAATTTACTAAAGCGCTGGCGGCCATTGGTCTTGCAGCGGTTATGTCACAATCAGCTATGGCGGAAAACCTGAAATTGGGTTTTCTGGTGAAACAGCCGGAAGAGCCATGGTTCCAGACCGAGTGGAAATTTGCTGATAAAGCAGGAAAAGATTTAGGCTTTGACGTCATTAAAATTGCGGTGCCGGATGGTGAGAAAACCCTGAACGCCATCGATAGCCTGGCGGCCAGCGGCGCGAAGGGCTTTGTCATCTGTACCCCCGATCCTAAGCTCGGCTCGGCGATTGTCGCTAAAGCGCGCGGCTATGACATGAAGGTGATTACTGTCGATGACCAGTTCGTCAACGCCAAAGGTAAACCGATGGAGAGCGTGCCGCTGGTGATGATGGCGGCCAGCGAAATCGGCGCCCGCCAGGGGCAGGAGCTGTATAAAGAGATGCAGAAACGCGGCTGGGATGTCAAAGACACCGCGGTGATGGCCATCACCGCCGATGAGCTGGACACCGCCCGCCGTCGTACCACTGGCTCCATCGATGCCCTGAAGGCGGCCGGTTTCCCGGAAGCGCAAATCTACCGCGTTCCGACAAAATCTAACGATATCCCGGGGGCGTTTGACGCCGGTAACTCGATGCTGGTCCAGCACCCGCAGGTTAAACACTGGCTGATCGTTGGGATGAACGACAACACCGTGCTCGGCGGCGTGCGTGCCACTGAAGGCCAGGGCTTTAAAGCGCCGGATGTGATTGGCATTGGCATTAACGGCGTGGATGCCGTCAACGAACTGTCGAAGGCGCAGCCAACCGGTTTCTATGGCTCCCTGCTGCCAAGCCCGGATATTCATGGCTATAAAACCAGCGAAATGCTCTACAACTGGGTCACCAAGGGCGTTGAGCCGCCGAAGTTCACTGCGGTGACCGATGTGGTGCTGATTACCCGCGATAACTTCAAAGAAGAGCTGGCGAAAAAAGGGCTGTAACAGCCCGGTTGAACTGGCCCCCGCCGCGGCGGGGGCTGAGTGCAGAAGAGCGGAGTCGTTATGCAACAGTCTACCCCTTATCTCTCATTTCGCGGCATCACCATGACGTTCCCTGGCGTAAAGGCCTTGTCCGATATCAGTTTTGACTGCTACCCAGGACAGATCCACGCGCTGATGGGCGAAAATGGCGCAGGCAAATCGACGCTGCTGAAAATTCTCAGCGGTAACTACATCCCCACTGCGGGTCACCTGCAGATCGGCGGTCAGCAGATGGCGTTCACCAATACGATGGCGGCGCTCAACGCCGGCGTGGCGATTATCTATCAGGAGCTGCATCTGATCCCGGAGATGACCGTCGCCGAAAATATCTATCTTGGCCAGCTGCCGCACAGAGGCGGCATCGTCAACCGCTCGCTGCTCAACTACGAGGCCCGCCTGCAGCTTGAGCATCTGGGGCTGGATATAGACCCGGAGACGCCGCTGAAGTATCTCTCCATTGGCCAGTGGCAGATGGTGGAGATAGCCAAAGCGCTGGCGCGTAACGCCAAAATTATCGCCTTCGATGAACCGACCAGTTCGCTCTCTGCCCGGGAGATCGACAACCTGTTTCGCGTTATCCGCGAGCTACGGGAGGAGGGGCGCGTCATCATCTATGTTTCACACCGGATGGAAGAAATTTTTGCCCTCAGCGATGCCATCACCGTCTTTAAAGATGGCCGCTACGTCTGCACCTTTGATGATATGCCGAGCGTCAGCCACGACGCGCTGGTTCAGGCGATGGTGGGACGCAATCTGGGGGATATTTACGGCTGGAAACCTCGCCCCTACGGCGAAGAGCGGCTGCGTCTGGAGGAGGTGAAGGCCCCGGGCGTACGCACGCCGGTCAGCCTCTCGGTGCGCAGTGGCGAAATCGTCGGCCTGTTTGGGCTGGTGGGCGCCGGGCGCAGCGAACTGATGAAAGGTCTGTTCGGCGGGACGCGGATCACCGGCGGTCAGGTGTATATCGATGGCCAGCCCGTCGACATTCGCAAACCGGCCCAGGCCATCCAGGCCGGGATGATGCTGTGCCCGGAAGATCGGAAAGCGGAGGGGATTATTCCGGTTCACTCCGTGCGCGACAACATCAATATCAGCGCCCGGCGCAAGCATATCCACGCCGGGTGCCTGATCAACAACGCCTGGGAGGCGGACAACGCCGATCAGCATATCCAGTCGCTGAACATTAAAACGCCGGGCCCGGAACAGCTGATCATGAACCTGTCTGGCGGCAACCAGCAGAAAGCGATCCTGGGCCGCTGGCTGTCGGAAGAGATGAAGGTGATCCTGCTCGATGAGCCCACCCGCGGTATCGATGTCGGCGCCAAACATGAAATTTACAACGTGATATATGGCCTCGCCGCCTCCGGTGTCGCCGTGGTATTTGCCTCCAGCGACCTGCCGGAAGTGCTGGGCGTCGCCGACCGCATCGTGGTGATGCGTGAAGGGCAAGTCGCCGGCGAACTGCTGCATGAAGAAGCCAATGAACAGCAGGCGTTAAGCCTTGCGATGCCAAAAGTGAGTCAGGCTGTCGCCTGAGTAAGGAGTAAATGATGTCATCAGTGACTACGTCCGGCGCTACCCGCTCTGCCTTTAGCTTTGCCCGTATCTGGGATCAGTTTGGCATGCTGGTGGTGTTTGCGGTGCTGTTTATCGGCTGCGTAATTTTTGTGCCTAACTTTGCCTCATTCGTCAATATGAAGGGGCTGGGGCTGGCGATCTCGATGTCCGGGATGGTGGCCTGCGGTATGCTCTTCTGCCTGGCCTCCGGCGATTTCGACCTGTCGGTGGCGTCGGTTATCGCCTGTGCCGGGGTCACTACCGCGGTGGTGATTAACCTGAGCGAAAGCCTGTGGCTGGGGATTGCCGCCGGTCTGCTGCTGGGGGCGATCAGTGGCCTGGTCAACGGCTTTGTCATTGCCCGCCTGAAGATCAACGCCCTGATCACCACGCTGGCCACTATGCAGATTGTTCGCGGTCTGGCCTACATTATCTCCGACGGTAAAGCGGTGGGGATCGAAGATGAACGCTTCTTCACCCTCGGTTACGCCAACTGGTTTGGTCTGCCGGCGCCGATCTGGCTGACGGTCGCCTGCCTGGTGGTTTTCGGATTATTACTAAACAAAACCACCTTTGGCCGTAATACGCTGGCTATAGGCGGCAATGAAGAGGCGGCGCGTCTGGCCGGGGTTCCGGTGGTGCGCACCAAGATTATTATCTTTGTGCTCTCCGGTCTGGTATCGGCCGCGGCGGGGATCATTCTGGCGTCGCGGATGACCAGCGGCCAGCCGATGACCTCGATTGGCTATGAGCTGATTGTTATTTCGGCCTGTGTGCTGGGCGGGGTATCGCTGAAGGGCGGGATCGGCAAGATCTCCTACGTGGTGGCCGGGATCCTGATCCTCGGGACCGTGGAGAACGCGATGAACCTGCTGAACATCTCGCCGTTCTCACAATACGTCGTGCGCGGGGTCATCCTGCTGGCGGCGGTAATTTTTGACCGCTACAAACAAAAAGCCAAACGTGCGGCCTGATTTCAGGCATAACTTTTAAGTCTACAGAGTAATTACCGCCAGCGCCCGTTTCGCTGGCGGTATCTATCAAAAATGGCGAGGTTGGTCACACTGTCTATACTTACATGGCTAACATATAATTAACAACCAGCTTCGGCTGGCCATGATAAGGAGGAAACAGGGTGGATAACCAGATATCTGTACCGCCTGCGCTAACCGGAAACTACGCTTTTTTCTTTGACCTCGACGGTACTCTTGCCGATATCCAGCCGCACCCCGATCAGGTGGTGATACCCGACAACACGCTGCAGGCGCTCAACGCGCTGGCCCGGCAGCAGGGCGGGGCGGTGGCATTGATTTCAGGGCGCTCAATGTCTGAACTTGACGCGCTAACCCATCCCTGGCGGCTACCGCTGGCCGGTGTTCACGGGGCTGAACGCCGTGATATCAATGGTAAAACCTATATTGTCTCTCTGCCGTCGGCTCTGCGCGATGAAATCGCGGCTGAGCTGACCTCGGCGTTGCAGGCGCTCCCCGGGTGCGAGCTGGAGAGTAAAGAGATGGCCTTCGCGCTCCACTACCGCCAGGCGCCGCAGCAGCAGAGCGCGGTGCTGGAGCTGGCGCAGCGCATCGTTCAGCGCTACCCGCTGCTGGCGCTACAGCTTGGCAAGTGCGTAGTGGAGATTAAACCCCGCGGTGTCAACAAAGGGGAGGCGATCACCGCCTTCATGCAGGAAGCGCCGTTTGCCGGTCGCGAACCGGTTTTTGTCGGCGATGATTTGACCGACGAAGCGGGATTCAGCGTGGTTAATCAACTGCAGGGAATGTCGATAAAAGTGGGCGCCGGGGAAACCCAGGCGCACTGGCGGTTGGCGGATGCCGCCGCCGTAAGGACGTGGTTGCAACATCTGGCGTATGACGCGCAAACCGAAAGGAGGGATGACCATGAGTCGTTTAGTCGTAGTCTCTAACCGTATCGCCTTACCGGACGATAAAAAATCGAGCGCTGGCGGTCTGGCCGTCGGCATCCTGGGGGCACTGAAAGCGGCAGGGGGTCTGTGGTTTGGCTGGAGCGGCGAAATTGGCGATGACCAGCAACCGCTGAAGCAGGTCTCCCGCGGAAATATTTCATGGGCGTCGTTCAACCTTAATGAGCGTGACCATGATGAATACTACAACCAGTTCTCTAATGCCGTGCTGTGGCCGGCCTTCCATTATCGTCTTGATCTGGTCAGCTTCCAGCGCGAAGCCTGGGAGGGATATCAGCGAGTTAACGCCATGCTGGCGGACAAGCTTCTGCCGCTGATCGAGCCAGACGATACGCTGTGGATCCATGATTACCATCTGCTGCCCTTCGCCAGCGAACTGCGCAAGCGTGGGGTCAACAACCGGATCGGCTTCTTTTTGCATATTCCGTTCCCGACGCCGGAGATTTTTAACGCGCTACCGCCGCACGCTGAGCTGCTGGAGCAACTGTGCGATTACGACCTGCTGGGCTTCCAGACCGAAAGCGACAGAACCGCATTTCTTGACAGCATTGCCATGCAGACCCGACTCTCCGACCTCGGAGACAAACGCTATCAGGCGTGGGGTAAGGCGTTCAGCACCGAGGTTTATCCGATAGGGATCGATCCGGACGAGATTACGCGCAACGCCAAAGGTCCGCTGCCGCCGAAGCTTGTCCAGCTGAAAAACGAGCTCAAAAACGTGAAGAATATCTTCTCGGTGGAGCGGCTTGACTACTCGAAAGGGTTGCCGGAGCGGTTCCTCGCCTATGAGACGCTGCTCGAAAAGTATCCTCAGCATCACGGCAAGATCCGTTATACCCAGATCGCACCGACCTCCCGCGGCGATGTGCAGGCCTATCAGGATATCCGCCACCAGCTGGAAACCGCATCCGGGCGCATCAACGGCCAGTTTGGCCAGCTTGGCTGGACTCCGCTCTACTATCTGAACCAGCATTTTGACCGTAAGCTGCTGATGAAGGTCTTCCGCTACTCTGACGTCGGCCTGGTGACGCCCCTGCGCGATGGTATGAACCTGGTGGCGAAGGAATACGTGGCGGCGCAGGATCCGGATAACCCTGGCGTACTGGTCCTGTCGCAGTTTGCCGGCGCGGCGCAGGAGCTGACCAGCGCCCTGATCGTCAACCCCTACGATCGCGACGAGGTTGCCGCCGCGCTGGATCGCGCCCTTAGCATGCCGCTGGCGGAACGTATTGCCCGTCATTCTGCGATGCTGGACGTGATCAGAGAAAATGATATTCATAACTGGCAGGCGCGCTTTGTCGACGATCTGCAGCATATTTCACCGCGCAGTGAGGAGAGCCGCCTGCGGGGGAAGATAGCCACGTTCCCTAAACTGGCCTAGTTCAGGAAAAGGGCTAACCGGCGTTAGCCCTTTTCAAGGGAAACCAGCAGGACATCGACGCCGCAGCTGCCGACAATATTTTTCGCCGAGCAGGTGGCGCGCGAAAAAAGGGAATGGTTATGATTGCCGCAGATCACCAGATCGACCTGGTGCGACCGGCAGAAGTCCTTAATATGATGGCCCAGTTCGCCGCAGGCGATGGTCATTTTCTCTATCGGGTAGTCCGCGTGACGCGCCAGCTCGTTGAGAAAATCACGCGTCTCTTCCTGCATCACCTCGCGCAGATTTTCCATCATCGGCGCAGCGAACTGGTTATACAGCTCCGGATCCGTGGCGAGGGTGATAAAGCTCACTTTCGCGTTCACGGGCCGGGCAATCGACACCGCTTTTTTAATTAATACCTGACTCTCCGGCGTTGGCGCGACGGCAACCAGCAGATGTGAATAAGGCATCTGACCTCCTTGAGATACGCGGAATAACCCTTTCTTCCTTCTTTACTCCTGTTTACCCGGCTGCGCAAGGGCCGATCCCGGGATTTGCGAGCCTCTTCGCCAGTCGGTGTTTTTCCGGTTAGATCACAATGGTGAACCTGTCTTTTGATTTAAAAGAAATGCCGTTTTATAAATGAGTGAAGTGAAGACCTCATCTCTTTGTCATTTTGCCACCGGCGGCGGTTGCGTGGCAAAAGCACAAAGGTAACCTCGTTTCGCTGCTTTTAGTGTAGCCAGGTACCCACTCCCTTCCGGTGGCAAATCCGGAAAGATTGTCGGCGTTCTCTTAAAAAAAGACACAGGATCACGGCGATGAAAACACGAAAGATTGGACTGGCTAACTACCTGGCCTACGGCGCGGGCGATTTTCTCGGCGCCGGCACCACGGCGCTAACCGCCGCATGGCTGCTCTACTTTTACACCACCTTCTGCGGACTCTCTCCGATAGAAGCCACGCTGATATTCGCTTCCGCCCGCGTACTGGATGCGGTGGTGAGCCCGCTGATGGGCTTTCTCACCGATAACTTCGGCACCACCTGGCTCGGCAAGCGCTTCGGCCGCAGAAAATTCTTTATTCTGCTCGGCATCCCGTGCGTATTCAGCTACTCGGCGATGTGGGTTGGCGAGATGGGCTTCTGGTACTACCTGCTCACCTATCTGCTGTTTGATATGGTCTACACCATGATTCTGGTGCCCTACGAGACGCTGGTGCCGGAGATGACCGATGACTTTAAACAGAAAACCAAATTCTCCGGCGCGCGCATCTCAATGGCGCAAATGTCGGCGATTTTAGCCTCCTTTCTGCCGGGGATCCTCCTTACCTGGCTCGGCAAAGACAATGCCAGCTCGTTCTTTTATGCCAGTCTGGTGTTCTCGGTCCTGTGCGCGGTGATGCTGACCTTCGTCTGGTGTTTCACCTGGGAGCGTCCGCGTGAGGCCTGGTCAGAGGCGGCGCTGCGGGCGGAAGCGGAAAAACAGAACTTAACCCTCGCCCAGAGCCTCAATCGCCTGGTGATTGAGCTGAGCTCCACGCTGCGGATAAAAATTTTCCGCCAGCACCTCGGCATGTATCTGGGGGGCTATATCGCCCAGGACGTCTTCAATGCCGTGTTCACCTATTACGTGGTCTTTGTTCTGATGCAGGAGGCCTCTGTCGCCTCGAATCTGCTGGGGACGATGGCGATTTTCCAGTTTATCGCCGTGATCGCCATGATCCCGCTGTGCATTCGCTTTGGCCCCGCGCCGTCGTACCGCATGGTGGTAGTCCTCTTTGGCCTGAGCTCGCTCTCCTATGCGCTGCTCTATTACGCCGGACTGAGCGACGTCTATTCGTTATTGCTGCTCATCTCTGCTGTCGCCGGACTGGGACGCGGCGGGATTAACTACGTACCGTGGAATACCTACACCTATATTGCCGACGTCGACGAAGCGATCACCGGCCAGCGCCGGGAGGGGATTTTTGCCGGCATCATGACGCTGACCCGCAAAGCCTCGCAGGCGGGGGCGGTGATGCTGGTGGGCATCATCATGCAGTTGTCCGGGTTTGTCTCCGGGCAAAAAATTCAGCCTGCAGGGGTCAGCCATACCATTTTGCTGATCCTCAGCGTCGGCACGCTGGTGGTCTTAGCCTGCGGCTTCCTCGTTTCGCTGCGCTTCAAACTCAATCTGCATACCCACAGCGTCCTGCGCAGCGAAACTCTAAGAATGCGCGAAAGCGGTCACGCCCAGCCGGAACTGACCAGTGCGGAACACCGCGCGGTCGTCGAGATGCTGGCGGGGATGCCCTACGACTGCCTGTGGGGAAATAACAATATTGGCTACCTGAATCGTCATAAACCTGCTGCCCCGGCGCTCACCCAGGGCGGCGCTTTGAATTCGACATATACCCGAGGTTAACAACATGAAAGTTTGGCCGGTCAAACATAGCCCATTACTCTGTCAGCCTGAGCGTTTTATCGCCCGTAGCGAACTGCAGGCGCTCATCCGCAACGTGACGCAAAACCTGGTGAATATTAAGGATGAGAGCGGGCAATTTTTACTGCGCCTTGATGACGGGCGCGTTATTGATACCAAAGGCTGGGCCGGCTGGGAGTGGACCCACGGCGTCGGGCTGTATGGCATCTATCAGTATTATCAGCAAACCGGCGATCTCGAGATGCGCGATATCATTGACCGCTGGTTTGCCGACCGTTTCGCCGAGGGGGCAACGACCAAAAACGTCAACACCATGGCGCCGTTCCTGACCCTGGCCTGTCGCTTTGAAGAGACCGGATGTAAGGCGTATCTGCCGTGGCTGGAGAGCTGGGCGGAGTGGGCAATGTATGAGATGCCGCGTACCGAGCAGGGCGGCATGCAGCACATCACCCTGGCGGAAGAAAACCACCAGCAAATGTGGGATGACACCCTGATGATGACCGTGTTGCCGTTAGCCAAAATTGGCAAGCTGCTTCACCGTCCGCAGTATGTGGAGGAGGCGACCTATCAGTTCCTGCTCCACGTGCAGAACCTGATGGACCGGGAAACCGGGCTGTGGTTTCACGGCTGGAGCTATGACGGTCGGCATAACTTTGCCCGGGCGCGCTGGGCGCGGGGCAACAGCTGGCTCACTATGGTGATCCCGGATTTTCTTGAGTTAGTGGATCTCCCGGAAGGGAATGCGGTACGGCGCTATCTGACCGAGGTGCTGAACGCGCAAATTGCCGCCTTAGCGAAATGTCAGGACGATAGCGGCCTGTGGCATACCCTGCTGGACGACCCGCACTCTTATCCAGAGGCCTCGGCGACCGCCGGCTTTGCCTACGGCATACTCAAAGCGGTGCGCAAGCGATATGTCGGGCAGCACTATGCCGGGGTGGCTGAAAAAGCGATTCGCGGAATTGTGCAGAATATTTCGCCGCAGGGGGAACTGCTGCAGACTTCCTTTGGCACAGGAATGGGGTCAGACCTCGATTTCTATCGCCAGATCCCGCTCACCTCGATGCCCTACGGCCAGGCGATGGCGATCCTCTGTCTGACCGAGTATCTGCGCAAGTATTTCTGAGCAGGAGACCCCGCAGGCGCGGCGCCTGAAAAAACTAACCCGGCTTTCGCCGGGTTGGTTTTACATACGCTCGACGGTTTCGATACCGAGGGTATCGAGACCCAGCTTGAGGGTTTTCGCCGTCAGCAGCGCCAGCTTCAGGCGGCTGTTGCGGGTCGCTTCGCTTTCCGCGCTGAGGATCGGGCAGTGCTCGTAGAAACCGGAGAACAGGCCCGCCAGATCGTAGAGGTAGGCGCACATCACGTGCGGCGTCCCTTCGCGAGCGACCACGGAGAGGGTCTCTTCAAACTGCAGCAGGCGCGCGGCCAGCTGGGCTTCGCGATCTTCCGCAATCACCACCGGCGCGTCGGTGAGGGCGTTTTCGTCAATGCCGGCTTTGCGGAACACGGAGAGCACGCGGGTATAGGCATACTGCATATACGGCGCGGTGTTGCCTTCGAACGCCAGCATATTATCCCAGTCGAAAACGTAGTCGGTGGTGCGGTTTTTCGACAGGTCGGCGTATTTCACCGCGCCGATACCCACCACTTTCGCCAGATTTTCCAGCTCATCAGCGGACATCTCCGGGTTCTTCTCGGCCACCAGGCGACGCGCGCGCTCCAGCGCTTCGTCCAGCAGATCCGCCAGCTTCACGGTGCCGCCGGCGCGGGTTTTAAACGGCTTGCCGTCTTTACCCAGCATCATGCCGAACATATGGTGTTCCAGCGGCACGGAGTCCGGCACATAGCCTGCTTTACGCACGATGGTCCACGCCTGCATCAGGTGCTGGTGCTGACGGGAGTCGATGTAGTAGAGCACACGGTCGGCGTGCAGTGTTTCATAGCGATACTTCGCACAGGCGATATCGGTGGTGGTATAGAGGTAGCCGCCATCCTTTTTCTGGATGATGACGCCCATCGGTTCGCCTTCCTTGTTTTTATACTCATCAAGGAACACCACGGTGGCGCCTTCGCTCTCGACGGCCAGCCCTTTGGCTTTCAGATCGGCGACGATCTCCGGCAGCATCGGGTTGTACAGGCTTTCGCCCATCACGTCATCGCGGGTCAGCGTCACATTCAGGCGATCGTAGGTGATCTGGTTCTGCGACATGGTGATGTCCACCAGCTTACGCCACATCTGCAGGAAGTACTCATCGCCGCCCTGCAGCTTAACCACGTAGCTGCGCGCGCGCTCGGCGAAGGCTTCGTCTTCGTCGTAGTGTTTTTTCGCTTCGCGATAAAAACCTTCGAGGTCGGCCAGGGCCATCTCGCCGGCGTTTTCCTGCTGCTGTTTTTCCAGATACGCGATCAGCATGCCGAACTGGGTGCCCCAGTCGCCGACGTGGTTGGCGCGGATCACCTTATGGCCCAGGAACTCCAGGGTACGGACCGAGGCATCGCCAATGATGGTCGAACGCAGATGGCCGACGTGCATCTCTTTCGCCACGTTTGGCGCCGAATAGTCGACGACGATGGTCTGTACCTGCGGCGTGGCGACGCCCAGGCGTTCTGACTGCAGCGCGCGGTTGACGTTGTCCGCCAGGAACGCGGGGTCGAGGAAAATATTGATAAAGCCCGGCCCGGCGATTTCAACCTTGCTGGCAATGCCGTTGAGGTCAAGATGAGACAGTACCTGCTCTGCAAGTTGTCGCGGCGCCATGCCCAGCTTTTTGGCGACAGCCATCACGCCGTTGGCCTGATAGTCACCGAACTGAACTTTTGCTGACTGGCGGACCTGAGGTTCGCAATCGGCAGGCGCGCCTGCCGCGATCAGGGCCTGGCTGACTTTTTCTGAGAGAAGAGCCTGAATATTCACCGGAATACCTTACGTGTAATGCGCCAGCCCCCGAGGGAGACGGCGCCGGAATGTGGACAAATTAGGGCGGGAGTATACTGCATTTGTCCCCGTCCGTCAGCATCGCGCGCGGCCCGGCGGCATGGGCAATCCATCGTCGGTCGGTCACGCAGCGGCAGGGTGGCGGTTGGTCCGCGGCCTAAAACACGGTAGATTAGCCTTTTTATTATTGATGAACATAAGTGACGAGCAAACCCATGGCGAACTGGCAGCAGATTGAACAACTGGCCGATATTACGGCGGATCTCCCGCGATTTTCCGATGCGCTACAGCGCTTCGCTGCGCGACTGGGACTGGAGATCGGCGGACTCGACGCCGACCATATCTCCCTGCGCTGTCATCAGAACGCCACCGCGGAGCGCTGGCGCAGTGGGCTGGCGCAGTGCGGAACCCTGCTGTCGGAGAATATGATCAACGGTCGGCCTATCTGCCTGTTTAAACTGGCGGAGCCGGTCTGCGTGGCGCACTGGCGCTTTCATATCGTTGAGCTGCCGTGGCCGGGTGAAAAGCGTTATCCCCATGAAGGCTGGGAGCATATTGAAATTGTCCTGCCCGGCGATCCGGCTACCTTAAATGCCCGCGCTCTGGCGCTGCTGGCCGATGACGGACTCAGCCAGCCGGGGATCGTCGTCAAAACCAGCTCGCCGAAAGGGGAACATGAGCGTCTGCCGAATCCCACCCTGGCGGTCACCGACGGCAGCGTGACGGTCAAATTTCACCCATGGTCTATTGAACAAATCGTCGCCAGCGAGCAAGCCGATACGTAACAGTGTGAAGCCGCGCGGCGTCTGCCGCGTGAAATCATGACATGCTGAGAAGGTTGTCTGGATCAGGGAGTGAGCAATGGCGGTACTGGAAGTTTGTTGTTACAGCATGGCGTGCGCCCGGGAGGCTGAGCGCTGCGGCGCCGATCGTATTGAACTCTGCGCCGCGCCGCAGGAAGGGGGACTAACACCCTCTTACGGGGTGCTGGTCTCGGTCCGCGAGGCGATTACCCTCCCGGTGCATCCGATTATCCGCCCGCGCGGCGGCGATTTCTGCTACACCGAAGAGGAGTTCGCCGCGATGCTTGGCGATATCCGCATGGTGCGGGAGCTCGGCTTTCCCGGGCTGGTGACCGGCGTGCTGAATGCCGATGGTCAGGTCGATATCCCGCGGATGAAAAAAATAATGGCTGCGGCCGGGCCGCTGGCGGTGACCTTTCATCGCGCGTTCGATCTGTGCGCCGACCCGCGTCAGGCCTGGGAGACGCTGGGTGAGCTGGGGGTTAAACGTATCCTGACTTCCGGTCAGCAATCCTCGGCGGAGAAAGGTATTTCATTAATTACGGAACTTATTGCCGCAGGGGATACTCCAATCATTATGGCCGGTGCGGGAGTGCGCGCCGCGAACCTGCCGCTGTTTCTGCAGACGGGGGTGAAAGAGGTTCATAGCTCTGCAGGCCAGTGGTTGCCATCGGAAATGCGCTTTCGTCATCCAGGCGTTTCGATGTCAGCCGATCCCGATGCGGACGAATACAGACGCTACGCCGTCAATGGCGCAGCGGTAGCGGAGATGAAAAAGATAATTTCCGCTGACAGAAGTTAAACGGTTTTTGCTGCACATCATGTCGCCCAATATGATGATTGCCCGTACCAGGCCCCTGCCCATTAAACAGGGGCCTTTTTTTATCTCGCTTTCTTTGCCAGTGACTGCTGCGTTTCCGGTTTGGTGGCGATAATCACCGCGCGCAGCGGCGCCGGATAGCCTTCCACGGTTTTGCGCCGATCCTGCGGGTCGAGGAAATCGGCCAGCGATTCGCTGGTCATCCATTCGGTGCGCCGCTGCTCTTCCGTCGAGGTGACGCAGGCGTCGACGATGCGCACATCGATAAACCCGCACTTCTCCAGCCACATTTTCAGGGCCGCCGCGGAGGGAATAAAATAGACGTTGCGCATCTGCGCATAACGGTCGCCCGGAACCAGCACCGTATTTTCATCGCCTTCGACCACCAGCGTCTCCAGTACCAGCTCGCCACCCGGCGCCAGCTGATCTTTCAGCTGCCACAGGTGGTCCAGCGGCGAGCGGCGGTGGTAGAGCACGCCCATCGAGAACACGGTGTCAAAGGCCTCCAGCGCCGGGAGCTGCTCGATGCCCAGCGGCAGGAGATGCGCCCGCTGGTCGTTGCCAAGCAGCTTACGCACCGCTTCAAACTGGCACAGGAACAGCTGGGTGGGATCGATGCCGACCGCCAGATGCGCGCCCGCGCCGATCATCCGCCACATGTGATAGCCGCTGCCGCAGCCCACGTCGAGGATGGTCCGTCCGCTAAGATCGGACAGATGCGGCAGGACGCGCTCCCATTTCCAGTCGGAGCGCCATTCGGTATCGATGTTGATGCTGTACAGCGAATAAGGGCCTTTGCGCCATGGCATCAGGTTTTTAAGCAGGTTTTCTACCCGCAGCCGATGGCCTTCGCTGAGCGGCGTTTCGCTTTCGGCGGTGACGCTGTGCAGGAGGTCCAGACGCCAGGGCGTTAATTCCGGAAGAAACTCAACGGCGCGCTCCCATTCGCGAAACTTGCCGTGCAGGGCCTCGCGCTGCCAGGCGGCTACCTGGGCAGGCAGCGTCTCCAGCCAGTGAGACAGCGGGCTTTTGGCGATCAGCTGATAAAAGTTACTGAAGTCGATCATGCCTGCTCCCCGGATTTTACTGCCACCAGCGAGCCAAAGTTAAAGCACTGGAACCACAGTTCAGCATGTTCGAACCCCGCCTGACGCAGGCGTTTTTTATGGGTTTCCACAGAGTCGGTCAGCATCACGTTTTCCAGCATGCTGCGTTTCTGGCTAATCTCCAGCTCGCTGTAGCCGTTCGCGCGCTTAAAGTCATGATGCATATTGAACAGCAGCTCACCGACGTGGGCGTCTTCGAAGCTGAATTTCTCCGAGAGCACCAGCGCGCCGCCGGGATTCAGCCCCTGATAGACTTTATTCAGGATCGCCTGACGATCGCCCGGCTCAAGGAACTGAATGGTAAAGTTCAGGATCACCAGCGAGGCGTTTTCAATGGCCACATCGCGGATATCCCCTTCAATCACCTCGACCGGCGTCGGCGCTTTATAGGCGTCAATATGGCGACGGCAGCGCTCCACCATCGCCGGGGAGTTGTCGATGGCGATAATGCGACATCCCGGATGGCTAATATTGCGGCGCACGGAGAGGGTGGCGGCGCCCAGCGAACAGCCAAGATCGTAAACCTGGGTGTGGGGCTGAACGAAGCGCTCGGCCAGCATGCCGATCATCGAGATGATATTGGAGTAGCCAGGCACAGAACGCTGGATCATATCGGGGAAGACTTCAGCAACCCGTTCATCAAAGGTCCAGTCGCCGAGGCTGGCAATCGGCGCGGAAAAAAGCGTATCGCGGTGAGACATAACGTTAAACCCGAAAAAACGAAAACGGCGTATTGTGCGCTAACGGAGGGAGAAAACCAACTCCCAGGGCATATACCAGAGATTGGCCAGCACCATCAGCAACAACGCGCACCAGGTGGCGCTCATGCCGGAGCGGCGCCAGTGGTAGACGCGGTGATGAAAACCCCAGGAGTGCATCAGTCGTCCGACGGTCAATAAAATGCCGCAAACGTGCACCATCCAGGTCTGGGCGCCGTTCATCTCCATAAATAACAGTAAAATGAGGCCAATCGGCACATATTCGACGGCATTGCCGTGAACGCGGATGGCGACCTGCAGTTCGCTGAAGCCGCCGTCGCCGTAGCCTACATGGTATTGGGTGCGCAAACGCACCACGTCAAATGAGAACTTCACTAACAATAACGCACCTAAAACGGCATACAGCGCGCTGACCATACGAAAACTCCCTTTAACTCTGGCAGATGGCTCCGGATATGATAGCAGGATATCAGAAAAGAGAAGATTGCTGCGGAATCGACGGCGCATTTCCTGCCGCCGGCAGGGCGGCGCGCAGATCGCCCCACAGGGTATCGACCAGAGCCGGCGCGTAGGCAATATCGGGAGTATGCAGGAACAGCCACGGCGTCCCTGACTGATGCCATTTTGGCAGCGTCTGCAGCCAGACGCGAAACAGTTCCCGGTTATGGGCCATATCGTCGCCGCCGATAAAGCGCACCATTGGCTGCCGGGCGGTCATCACCGCATGCACCGGCACCTTCGGTTTCTTTTGTTGCGCGTCGATCATCGCCGGACTGGTGGCCGCGGCGCTATGGACCGGGCGGCTGTCGAGGATCACGCGGTTGACGTTGCGCTGGTGCAGCCCGCGGTTGAGCTGCTGTTCCGCTTCCCCTTTGGCGAAGAACTCGTGGTGACGAACTTCGACGCCGTAGGTGAAATCCTTCGGCAGTGCGTCGAGAAAATGCCATAGCGCCGGGAGATCGCGAGGGCCGAAGGTCGCCGGCAGTTGCAGCCAGTACTGGCCGATGCGCGAGGCCAGCGGCGCCAGGCGGGTGAAGAATTCACGGCTTAAATCGTCGCAGTGGCGCAGGGCGGACTGGTGCGAGATAGTCGCCGGAAATTTAAAGCAGAAGCGGAAGTCATCGTGGGTCTGCTCGTACCAGCGGGCGACAATCTCCGGCTTCGGTAGCGCATACAGGGTGGTGTTGCCCTCGACGCAATTGAAGTGGCGGGCGTACTCTTCAAGGCTGGTGATGCCAAGGCGCACCCATTTCGGGTGCGACCACTGGGGAAGCCCAATATAAATCATAACGCGGCGAGGATCTCCTCGGTGCTGCGCACGCGGCCGATGCGCGGGAAAATATGCGTCATGCTGCCCTGATGCTGCTCGGCGGAGGCGGCGCTGCAGGCATCTTCGGCAATGACCAGGTTAAAACCCAGCTCCCAGGCGTTGCGGGCGGTGGATTCGACGCCGATGTTGGTGGCGATGCCGCAGAGAATAATGGTGTCGATACCGCGGCGACGCAGCTGAAGCTCAAGGTCGGTGCCATAGAACGCGCCCCACTGGCGTTTGGTCACTTCGATATCGCTCTCCTGCTTACCCAGCGTGGCCGGATAGGTCCACCAGTTCTCAGGCAGCGTATGCGCCCCGGCCTGCGCGTCGACAGGCTGTTTCAGCGCTTCGGCGAAATCGGCCGACCAGCCGACGCGGACCATGATGACCGGCGAACCCTGTTGTCGGCACTTGTCTGCCAGGCGGGCGGCGCGCGCCACCACCTCGTCAGCCCGATGTGGGCCGCCGGCAAAAGGCAGAATGCCTTCCTGCAGATCGATCACCACCAGCGCCGTGTTTTTCGCATTGAGTTCTAACATGGTATCCCCGTATCTTCATCTGTTGTCAGGCGGCTACAATACCTTTGCGGCTTCAGCAAAAGGGTAACAAATTTTGTTAATTTATGTGAGTGTGGACGTTAAGCGCGCAGCAAAGCAGCGTACATCGTGCGTCGGACTTATCGAACGACAGAATTTCCAGTATAATAGCCGCCTTTTTTCATTCAGTTGTGACATCAGCTAAAGCTGCGACCTCGTCGCCTGCAGGGCAGACGACAATCCGCCGACGGCTAAGTTAAGGGATATCTCATGCGTACAGAATATTGCGGACAGCTTCGACAGTCCCACGTTGGGCAGCAGGTGACTCTGTGTGGTTGGGTCAACCGCCGTCGCGATCTCGGTAGCCTCATTTTTATCGATATGCGCGACCGCGAAGGCATCGTTCAGGTGTTTTTCGATCCGGATCGTGCGGATGCGTTGAAGTTAGCCTCTGAACTGCGTAATGAGTTCTGCATTCAGGTCACTGGCACCGTTCGCGCGCGTGAAGAGAAAAACATCAACGCGGACATGGCCACCGGCGCTATCGAAGTGCTGGCTTCCGATCTGACGATCATTAACCGCTCAGAATCGCTGCCGCTGGACTCCAATCACGTCAACACCGAAGAAGCGCGTCTGAAATACCGCTACCTCGACCTGCGTCGTCCGGAAATGGCGCAGCGTCTGAAAACCCGCGCGAAAATCACCAGCTTTGTGCGCCGCTTTATGGATGACCATGGCTTCCTCGACATCGAAACCCCGATGCTGACCAAAGCCACCCCGGAAGGCGCCCGCGATTACCTCGTGCCTTCCCGCGTGCATAAAGGCAAATTCTACGCGCTGCCGCAGTCGCCGCAGCTGTTCAAACAGCTGCTGATGATGTCCGGCTTCGACCGCTACTATCAGATCGTCAAATGCTTCCGCGATGAAGACCTGCGTGCCGACCGTCAGCCTGAATTTACCCAGATCGACGTGGAAACCTCCTTTATGACCGCGCCGCAGGTGCGTGAGATCATGGAAGCGATGGTGCGTCAGCTGTGGCTGGAGATTAAAGGCGTCGATCTGGGCGATTTCCCGATCATGACCTTCGCCGAAGCCGAACGTCGCTACGGCTCCGATAAACCGGACCTGCGTAACCCGATGGAGCTGGTGGACGTCGCCGACCTGCTGAAATCAGTGGAGTTCGCGGTCTTTGCCGGCCCGGCCAACGATCCGAAAGGGCGCGTGGCGGCGCTGCGCGTGCCGGGCGGGGCTTCTCTGACCCGCAAGCTGATTGATGAATACGGCAACTTTGTCAAGATCTACGGCGCGAAAGGGCTGGCCTATATTAAAGTGACCGAACGTGCCAAAGGCATGGACGGGATCAACAGCCCGGTGGCCAAATTCCTGACCGCTGAAATCGTCGAAGCGATCCTCGACCGCACCGGCGCGCAGGATGGAGACATGATCTTCTTCGGCGCCGACAACAAGAAAGTGGTGGCCGACGCGCTGGGCGCGCTGCGTCTGAAGCTGGGTAAAGATCTGAGCCTGACTGACGAGAGCAAATGGGCGCCGCTGTGGGTGATCGACTTCCCGATGTTCGAAGACGACGGCGAAGGCGGCCTGACGGCGATGCACCATCCGTTCACCTCGCCGAAAGATATGACGGCGGACGAGCTGAAAGCTGCGCCGGAAGAGGCCGTGGCCAACGCCTATGATATGGTCATTAACGGTTATGAAGTCGGCGGCGGTTCGGTGCGTATCCACCGCGGCGACATGCAGCAGACGGTATTTGGTATTCTGGGCATTAACGAACAGGAACAGCGTGAGAAATTCGGCTTCCTGCTCGATGCGCTGAAATACGGTACCCCGCCGCATGCGGGCCTGGCGTTCGGTCTTGACCGTCTGACCATGCTGCTGACCGGCACCGATAACATCCGCGACGTTATCGCTTTCCCGAAAACCACCGCGGCCGCCTGCCTGATGACCGAAGCGCCAAGCTTCGCCAATCCGGCGGCGCTCAGTGAACTGGGTATTCAGGTTGTGGAGAAAGAGGCAAAAGCGTCTCTGGAGAACAAGTAATATGTCATTTAAGCTGCCCGTTTCGGTGCTGGTGGTGATTTACGCCGAAGATACCAAACGGGTGCTGATGTTGCAGCGGCGCGACGATCCCGCGTTCTGGCAGTCGGTCACCGGCAGCCTGGAAGCAGGAGAGACCGCGCTGCAGGCCGCCGCGCGTGAAGTAAAGGAAGAGGTCGCCATTGACGTTGCCTGCGAGCAACTGACCTTAATCGACTGTCAGCGCACGGTGGAGTTCGAGATATTTTCTCATTTGCGTCATCGCTATGCGCCGGGAGTGGAGCGTAATACGGAATTTTGGTTCTGTCTTGCGCTGCCTCATGAGCGGGAAATTACCTTTACCGAACATCTGGCCTACCGCTGGGTCAGCGCGACGGAAGCCGCTGCGCTGACCAAGTCGTGGAGCAACCGGCAGGCGATTGAAGAATTTGTAATTAACGCCGCCTGAAAGGGCGCGCTTTTTGGAGAGTTTTTTATGGCAGGTCATAGTAAATGGGCCAACACCAAACACCGCAAAGCGGCACAGGATGCCAAGCGCGGTAAAATCTTTACGAAAATCATTCGCGAACTGGTTACCGCAGCGCGTCTGGGCGGCGGCGATCCTGCGTCCAACCCGCGTCTGCGTGCGGCGGTGGATAAAGCGCTGTCTAACAACATGACCCGCGACACCCTGAACCGCGCCATCGCGCGCGGCGTCGGCGGCGATGAAGACGCGAACATGGAAACCATTATTTATGAAGGCTATGGCCCTGGCGGCACCGCGGTGATGGTGGAATGTCTGTCCGACAACCGTAACCGTACCGTTGCGGAAGTGCGTCACGCCTTCACTAAAACCGGTGGTAACCTCGGCACCGACGGTTCCGTCTCCTACCTGTTCAGCAAAAAAGGCGTCATCTCCTTCGAGAAAGGCGATGAAGACACCATCATGGAAGCGGCGCTGGAAGCTGGCGCTGAAGACGTGGTGACCTATGACGACGGCGCGATCGACGTCTACACCGCCTGGGAAGAGATGGGCGCCGTACGCGACGCGCTGGAAGCCGCTGGCCTGAAAGCCGACGCTGCCGAAGTCTCGATGATCCCGTCCACCAAAGCGGATATGGATGCCGAGACGGCGCCGAAGCTGCTGCGTCTGATCGATATGCTCGAAGACTGCGACGACGTGCAGGAAGTGTACCATAACGGCGAGATCTCCGACGAGGTCGCAGCCACCCTGTGATGCAGTCGCATCCACGGTTAACCGGAGGCGCGTGATGGCTATTATTCTCGGCATTGACCCGGGGTCGCGCGTTACCGGTTATGGCGTGATCCGTCAGGTTGGCCGGCAGCTGAGCTACCTTGGCAGCGGCTGTATCCGCACCAAAGTGGACGATTTGCCGTCGCGGCTGAAGCTGATCTACGCCGGAGTGACGGAGATCATAACCCAGTTCCAGCCTGACTTTTTCGCCATTGAGCAGGTCTTTATGGCCAAGAATGCCGACTCGGCGTTAAAGCTCGGGCAGGCGCGCGGGGTGGCGATCGTGGCGGCGACCAATCAGTCGTTACCGGTGTTTGAATATGCCGCCCGCCAGGTTAAGCAGACGGTTGTCGGCATCGGCAGCGCTGAAAAGAGTCAGGTCCAGCACATGGTGCGCACCCTGCTCAAGCTGCCTGCCAATCCGCAAGCGGATGCGGCGGATGCGCTGGCGATCGCCATCACCCATTGCCATGTCAGCCAGAATGCCGCGCAGATCAGCGAGACCCGGCTCAATCTGGCGCGAGGGCGCTTACGATAATCGCAAATCAGGCTGGATATCTATCCAGCCTTTTTTTATGATACCGCCAGATACTTAGACCATAACGCAGGAGCCCCACGTGATAGGCAGACTCAGAGGCATCATTCTCGAAAAACAACCCCCGCTGGTGTTGCTGGAAACGGCGGGCGTCGGCTATGAAGTGCACATGCCAATGACCTGCTTCTATGAGCTGCCGGAGGCCGGGCAGGAGGCGATTGTCTTCACCCACTTTGTGGTGCGTGAAGATGCCCAGCTGCTGTATGGGTTTAACAACAAACAGGAGCGTACCCTGTTTAAAGAACTGATCAAAACCAACGGCGTAGGGCCAAAGCTGGCGCTGGCGATCCTCTCCGGCATGTCGGCGCAGCAGTTCGTCAACGCCGTTGAGCGGGAAGAGGTCGCCTCGCTGGTGAAGCTGCCGGGGATTGGCAAAAAAACCGCTGAACGCCTGATCGTTGAGATGAAAGACCGCTTCAAAGGGCTGCACGGCGATCTGTTCACCCCGGCCGCCGATCTGGTACTGACCTCACCGGCAGGCCCGACGGCGGACGATGCCGAGCAGGAAGCGGTTGCCGCGCTGGTCGCGCTGGGCTATAAACCGCAGGAGGCCAGCCGGATGGTCAGCAAGATCGCGCGTCCGGACGCCAACAGTGAAACGCTAATCCGCGAAGCGCTGCGCGCCGCGTTGTGAGGTAAGGGATGATTGAAGCAGACCGGCTGGTATCGGCAGACAGCAGCGGCTTCGAAGAGGCCGCTGACCGCGCCATCCGCCCAAAATTGCTGGCAGAGTATGTCGGCCAGCCGCAGGTGCGTTCGCAGATGGAGATTTTTATCCAGGCGGCGAAGCTGCGCGGTGACGCCCTCGATCACCTGCTGATTTTTGGCCCGCCAGGGTTGGGGAAAACCACCCTGGCCAATATCGTCGCCAATGAAATGGGGGTGAATCTGCGTACCACCTCCGGCCCGGTGCTGGAGAAAGCGGGCGATCTCGCCGCGATGCTCACCAACCTTGAACCGCATGATGTGCTGTTTATCGATGAGATCCATCGCCTCTCGCCGGTGGTGGAAGAGGTGCTCTATCCGGCAATGGAAGATTACCAGCTGGATATCATGATTGGCGAAGGTCCGGCGGCGCGCTCGATTAAAATCGACCTGCCGCCGTTTACCCTGATCGGCGCCACCACCCGGGCCGGTTCATTGACTTCGCCGCTGCGCGACCGCTTTGGCATCGTGCAGCGTCTGGAGTTCTATCAGATCCCCGATCTGCAGCATATTGTCAGCCGCAGCGCCCGGCATATGGGGCTGGAGATGAGCGACGAGGGCGCGCTGGAAGTGGCCCGCCGTTCACGCGGCACGCCGCGTATTGCCAACCGTCTGCTGCGTAGGGTGCGTGACTTCGCGGAAGTGCGCCACGACGGCACCATCTCCGCCGACATTGCCGCCCAGGCGCTGGATATGCTCAACGTCGATGCGGAAGGGTTCGACTATATGGACCGCAAGCTGCTGCTGGCGGTGATAGATAAGTTCTTCGGCGGACCGGTGGGGCTGGATAACCTCGCCGCCGCGATTGGCGAAGAGCGGGAAACCATTGAAGATGTGCTGGAGCCCTACTTAATTCAGCAGGGTTTTCTGCAGCGTACGCCGCGGGGAAGAATGGCGACGGTGCGCGCCTGGAATCATTTCGGGATTACGCCGCCGGAGATGCCGTAGTTCGCTACGGATGTGTCGTTCATCGGGAGACCCGGTCAGCAGCGCGACCGGGTTTTTCATTTTTAGCTGGCGGCTTTTTTCGTCATGCTGAGAATAAACAGCACCGCGGCGCACAGCACCACCGATGGACCGGCCGGCGTGTCGTAGAAAGCCGAGAAGGTTAACCCGCCGGTGACGGCCAGCATGCCCACGCCCACCGCCACGGCGGCCATCTGCTCCGGCGTGTGGGCAAAACGGCGGGCGGTGGCGGCCGGGATAATCAGCAGGGAAGTGATGATCAGCGCCCCGACGAACTTCATCGCCACGCCGATAGTCAGGGCGGTGACCAGCATCAACAGCAGCTTGACCCGCTGCAGCTTCACGCCATCGACAAACGCCAGGTCCGGACTGATGGTCATCGCCAGCAGATTCCGCCACTGCCAGAGCAGAATGCCAATCACAATCACCACGCCAATGGCAATGGCGATCAGGTCCTGCGGGGTGACCGCCAGCAGATCGCCGAACAGGTACGCCATCAGATCGACGCGGACGTTAGACATCAGACTGACCACCACCAGCCCCAGGGAGAGCGCGCTGTGCGCCATGATGCCCAACAGGGTATCGATCGCCAGATGCGGCCGTTTTTCCAGCCATACCAGCCCGCCGGCCAGCAGCAGGGTGACGGCGATCACCGCATAAAACGGATTGACGTTCAGCAGTAAACCGAAAGCGACGCCGAGCAGCGAAGCATGCGCCAGCGTGTCGCCGAAATAGGACATACGGCGCCAGACCACAAAGGAGCCCAGCGGGCCAGCGGCGCAGGCCAGCATCATCCCGGCCAGCCAGCCAGGTAACAAAAGTTCAATCATTAGCGGCTGTTTCCCCGACGCAGTACAATTCGCCCCTGAAGATCGTGGCGGTGATTATGGTGATGGCGGTAGATCCCCAGCTGTTCCGCGCCGCGTGGGCCGAACATGGAGATAAACTCCGGATGCATGGAGACGACCTCTGGTGCGCCGGAGCAGCAGATATGCTGGTTCAGGCACAATACCTCGTCGGTTTTGGCCATGACCAGATGCAGGTCGTGGGAGACCATCAGCACCGCGCAGTCCAGCTCATGGCGCAGCTGGTCGATAAGATCGTAGAGCGCAACCTGGCCATTGACGTCGACGCCCTGGGTCGGTTCATCCAGCACCAGTAGCTGCGGGCGATTGAGCAGGGCGCGAGCCAGCAGCACGCGCTGGGTTTCTCCGCCGGAAAGTTTTTGCATCGGGGCGTCGATCAGATGCCCGGCCTGCACGCGCTTCAGCGCCGGCAGGATGTCGTCTTTGCGGGTGCCTGGACGCAAACGCAGGAAGCGGCTGACGGTCAGCGGCAGCGTGGCGTCGAGATGCAGTTTCTGCGGCACATAGCCTATCCGCAGGCGTTCTTCGCGCTTGATAACACCCTCTGTCGGTGCTACCAGCCCCAGAACCACCCGCACAAGCGTCGATTTGCCGGCGCCGTTGGGGCCCAGCAGGGTCAATATTTTGCCTGGCGTGAGAGCCAGCGAGATGTCAGACAGCACGCGGCGTTGGCCAAAGGCCACCGAGACATTTTCCAGCGTTACAAGGTTTGTCATAATCATTTAGGGGTTGCACAAGCTCGTGAATGTTATAATATCACATCACACTCACTCGTTTCGATGACTAGACGCATTATGTTACATAAAAATACGCTTCTTTGCGCTGGACTTGGCGCTGTTTTTTTGTTCGCACAGGTACCACAGGCCAGTGCCGCCGTGGTGACTTCCATGAAACCGCTGGGCTTTATCGCGGCGGCTATCGCCGATGGGGTTACCGACACCCAGGTGCTGCTGCCCGATGGCGCCTCCGAGCATGATTATTCTCTCCGTCCTTCCGATGTAAAACGCTTACAGAACGCAGACTTAGTGGTGTGGATCGGTCCGGAAATGGAAGCCTTTATGGATAAGTCGACGCAAAGCATTGCGGCGAATAAAAAGGTGACTATCGCAGAGCTGGATGGGGTCAAACCGCTGCTGATGACCGGCGCTGACGACGATGACGATCATCATGGTCATGACCATGGCGCAGCGGAAAAAAGTGACGGCGATCACCATCACGGTATCTACAATATGCATCTGTGGTTATCCCCAGAGATAGCGCGGCTTTCGGCGGTTGCAATCCACGATAAATTATTGGAACTTATGCCGCAGAGTCGAGCCAAACTCGACAGCAACCTGCAGCAGTTCGAGGCCGCGCTGGCGGCGACCGACAAGCAGGTTAGCAATGAGCTGGCACCGCTGAAAGGAAAGGGCTATTTCGTTTTTCATGACGCCTACGGTTACTTTGAAAAACACTACGGTTTGACCTCGCTGGGGCATTTTACCGTCAACCCTGAAATACAGCCCGGTGCGCAGCGTTTACACGAAATCAGAACACAACTGGTTGAGCAGAAAGCCACTTGCGTTTTTGCTGAGCCACAGTTCAGGCCAGCGGTTATCGAAGCTGTTGCCCGGGGCACGTCTGTGCGCATGGGGACCCTGGATCCACTGGGTAGCGGAATTAAGCTGGGTAAAGCGAGTTACCCGCAATTTCTCACCCAGCTGGCGAATCAGTATTCGGGCTGCCTGAAAGGAGATTAACGAGGAAGTGAATACGTGCAACAGATAGCCCGCGCTGTCACTCAGGCATTTAACAATCTGCCACGACCTCATCGCGTCATGCTGGGGTCGCTTAGCGTTCTTACCTTAGCGGTCGCCGTCTGGCGACCCTACATTTACCACCCGGAATCCGCCCCCATCGTCAGAACCATTGAACTGGAAAAAAGCGAGATCCGCTCCCTGCTGCCGGAAGCCTCCGAGCCGATCGACCAGGCCCCGCAGGAAGAAGAAGCCATTCCTCAGGATGAACTCGACGAAAAAGCCGATAGCGATGCCGGCGGGCACGAATACGTGGTGTCGACCGGCGATACCCTCAGCAGCATCCTGAACCAGTACGGTATCGATATGGGTGATATCGCCCAGCTCTCCTCCGCCGATAAAGAGTTGCGTAATCTGAAGATTGGCCAGCAGCTCTCCTGGACCCTGACCGCCGACGGCGATCTGCAGAGTCTGACCTGGGAGATGTCCCGCCGCGAAACCCGCACCTACACCCGCGTGGCTAACGGCTTTAAAATGAGCAGCGAGCTGCAGAAAGGCGACTGGGTCAACAGCGTGCTGAAAGGCACCGTCGGCGCCAGCTTTGTCTCCAGCGCGCGCGATGCCGGGCTGACCAGCACGGAAATCAGCGCGGTGATCAAGGCCATGCAGTGGCAGATGGATTTCCGTAAGCTGAAGAAAGGCGATGAGTTCTCGGTATTGATGTCGCGCGAAATGCTTGACGGCAAACGCGAGCAAAGCCAGCTGCTTGGCGTGCGTCTGCGTTCTGACGGGAAGGACTACTTTGCCATCCGTGCCGAAGACGGAAAATTCTACGACCGCAACGGGACGGGGCTGGCGAAAGGCTTTATGCGCTTCCCGACGGCGCGTCAGTTCCGCGTCTCCTCTAACTTTAACCCGCGTCGTCTGAACCCGGTCACCGGGCGCGTCGCGCCGCACCGTGGCGTCGATTTCGCGATGCCGCAGGGAACGCCGGTGCTGGCGGTGGGTGATGGCGAAGTGGTGGTGGCCAAGCGTAGCGGCGCCGCCGGGTATTACGTGGCCATCCGCCACGGCCGTACCTATACCACTCGCTACATGCACCTGCGTAAGCTGCTGGTGAAGCCGGGGCAGAAAGTGAAGCGCGGGGATCGTATTGCGCTGTCGGGGAATACCGGACGCTCAACCGGGCCGCACCTGCACTACGAAGTGTGGATCAACCAGCAGGCGGTCAACCCGCTGACGGCGAAACTGCCGCGTACTGAAGGGCTGAGCGGCTCCGACCGTACCGATTATCTGGCGCAGGTCAAAGAGGTCGTTCCGCAGCTGCGGTTTGACTAACCACCGGTCAGTGGAAAGCCGGTGCCCCAGGGCGCCGGCTTTTTATTTTGTAGGATACCCAACGTCTCGCTACACTATCCCATTATCTTGATTAAGCAGTCGATCTGCGGATTGGGCATGGAAACGAAAAAAAATAATATTGAGTTTATCCCTAAGTTTGAAAAATCTTTTTTACTGCCGCGCTACTGGGGCGCCTGGCTGGGGGTCTTTGCCTTCGCCGGTATTGCGCTGACGCCGCCTTCCTTTCGCGATCCGCTTCTCGGCAAACTCGGTCGTCTGGTCGGGCGTCTGGCGAAAAGCTCGCGCCGCCGGGCGCAGATTAATTTGCTGTATTGCTTCCCGGAAAAAAGCGAGCATGAGCGGGAAGCGATCATCGACGCCATGTACGCCTCGGCGCCGCAGGCGATGGTGATGATGGCCGAGCTGGGCCTGCGCGATCCGCAGAAAATTCTCGCCCGCGTCGACTGGCAGGGTAAAGCGATCATCGACGAGTTGCAGCGCAATAATGAAAAGGTGATTTTCCTCGTCCCGCACGCATGGGGCGTGGATATCCCGGCGATGCTGATGGCCTCCGGCGGGCAGAAGATGGCGGCGATGTTCCACAACCAGGGTAACCCGGTCTTCGATTACGTGTGGAATACCGTACGTCGTCGTTTTGGCGGAAGGATGCACGCGCGCAACGACGGGATCAAACCGTTTATTCAGTCGGTGCGCCAGGGTTACTGGGGCTACTATCTCCCCGATCAGGATCACGGCGCCGAGCACAGCGAGTTTGTGGATTTCTTCGCGACCTATAAGGCCACGCTGCCGGCGATTGGCCGTTTAATGAAGGTATGCCGCGCTCGCGTCGTTCCGCTGTTCCCGGTCTACGATGGCAAAACGCATCGCCTGACGGTGCTGGTGCGCCCGCCGATGGACGATCTGCTGGACGCTGACGATACAACGATCGCCCGGCGGATGAACGAAGAGGTGGAGGTATTTGTTACGCCGCACACCGAGCAGTACACCTGGATCCTGAAGCTGCTGAAGACGCGCAAGCCGGGTGAAATCGAGCCCTACAAACGCAAAGAGCTGTACCCTAAGAAGTAGTCTGCAGGCGCGCCAGTGGGCATTCCCGGCTCACTGGCTATATTGCGTCAGCAACATCATGTTCTCAGCCGCAAGCCGGTAACGATACTCCGGTCGGCCGGTGATACCGTAGTGATTGCTGGTGAAGAGCACCTTGATCTGCTCCAGCCATATCAGGTATTTGCGGCATGAAACTCTGGAGATCTGCAGTGCCGCCGCCAGCTCATTGGTTGAAAAATCTCGCGCCTGATGAGCGATTATCCACCGGCACACCAGGCGAAGCGTTTGCGGCGTCAGCCCTTTCGGCAAGCGGCGGGGGCCGTCCTGTTGTTGAACCCCGCGGCGTAGCAGGGTGTCGATATCCGCTTGGGCGTAGCAGGATTTCGCTTGCTTCGCATCGCGTTTATTGCGCCAGGTTCGCAGGGCTTGCTCAAAGCGCGGAAACTGAAACGGTTTAATCAGGTAATCAACCACGCCATAGCGCAGCGCCGTCTGCACGGTGAGCGCATCGGCGGCGGACGTCATCATGATGACATCAATATTCCGCCCATCAGCGCGAAGCGCCGGCAGCAGGTCCAGGCCGCTCTCCTGTTGCATATAGACATCCAGCAGTAGCAGATCGATCGGCGCCAGATGGCTCAGCATCGCGTTGGCATCGGCGATCGTCGTCGCGACTCCGCAGCAGTGAAAATCAGCTACCTGGCTGATAAACAACCGGTTCAGTTCGGCCACCATAGGATCATCATCGACAATCAGCACATTGAACATGGGTGGTTCCCCCGAGTGGCGGGAAGCCAGCCGGCTTCCCGCGAGATGAGCGATCACAATGACGAACGTTTATACGCGGTGTAGCGCGCTCGCCAGAAGGTTTTATCGATATTCGCCGCCAGCTGCGCCTCGTCAATCTGCGGCGCTACGCCGTCCAGTTGAGCCGCGCGGGCGACCTCTGCGGCAATAGCCCGTGAGATCATCTCGATCTCTTCTACCGGCGGCAGTAAACCGCCGGTTTCGCGGGTCGCCAGAGGCGAGTGGGCGGCCAGCGTTTTACTGCAGGTGATAAGCATTGCTTCGGTGACGCGCTCGGCTTTACTGGCAAGGATCCCCAGCCCCAGACCGGGGAAAATATAGGCGTTGTTGCACTGGGCAATGTCGTAGGTTTTGCCGTCATAGAAGACAGGGTCGAACGGGCTGCCGGTGGCGATGAGCGCGCTACCCCGGGTCCACTCCAGCAGATCCTTCGGCTGGGCCTCGGCTCGGGAGGTGGGGTTAGAGAGCGGCATAATAATCGGACGCGGGCAGTGCCGATGCATCTCTTTCACTATCTCTTCGCTAAACAGCCCCGGCTGGCCTGACACGCCGATCAGCACGGTAGGGTGGACGTTGCGTACGACATCCATCAGCGACAGCTGGGCCGCCTCGGTATCCCAGTGGGCGATACTGGCTCGGGGGGTGACCAGCTCGCGCTGAAAATTGAGCAGATTAGGCATCTCATCAGTCAGCAGACCAAAGCGGTCAACCATAAAGATGCGGCGACGTGCTTCCGTTTCTGAGAGCCCATCATCCACCATCAGCGCAATGATTTTTTCCGCAATGCCGCATCCGGCCGAACCGCCGCCAAGGAAAACCACCCGCTGGTCGCGGAGCGACGTCCCGGCGGCGGCAGCGGCGGCGATCAGGGTTCCCGAGGTCACGGCGGCGGTTCCCTGAATATCATCGTTAAAACAACACAGCTGGTGTCGATAGCGGTTGAGCAGTCGCGTGGCATTCTTTTGGGCAAAATCTTCAAACTGGAGCAAGACATTCGGCCAGCGCTGCTGAATGGCATGAACAAACATGTCCATAAACTCCAGGTACTGCTCATCGCTGATGCGCGGATGTCGCCAGCCCATATATAGCGGATCCTCCAGATGCTGCGGATTGTTGGTCCCGACATCTAACATAATGGGCAGCGTTGATGCCGGGTGAATGCCCCCGCAGGCGGTATATAACGAGAGTTTGCCAATGGGGATCCCCATACCGCCGATCCCCTGGTCGCCCAGCCCCAGAATACGCTCGCCATCGGTTACCACGATGACTTTGATATCGTTGCGGGAAAACCCCTGAAGCATCTCGTCAATATGGTGACGGTTGGGCCAGGAGATGAACAGGCCGCGTCCCCGGCGATATATTTCTGAAAAGTGTTCGCACGCTTCACCCACCGTCGGGGTATAAATAATCGGCAGCGTCTCTTTCATATGGCTGCGCAGCAGGTTATAGAATAACGTCTCGTTTGTGTCCTGAATATTTCTGAGATAAATATGGCGCGAAATGCTTTTTTTGAACTGACAAAACTGACCCCATGCGCGCTCGGTTTGTTCCTCAATGGTTTCCACATTGTGCGGTAACAGTCCCTGAAGATTAAACGCTGTGCGTTCGCTTTCCGTAAACGCGAGGCCTTTATTTAATAACGGGTTTTCCAGCAGGACAGCACCGTTATAGGGGGTGTATAAGGTTTCTGTGGCTAACATTACATGACTCCTGAATATCAAATTAAAACATTGCCTGATGTCTTGGTGTTTTATTTCTGTGATTACGAAATGAGATAAATCATGACGCCTTCGGTGACCACGCCGATGGCGGTGCCCAGCAAAATAGAAGATGAGGCGGGTTCAATATAGGTATCGCTGCGCAGGGCAAACATCCCCGCCGCGATAGCGGAAGGCGTGGCGCCAATGATAATAACCTGTTGCATCAGGGAATGACTGAGCCCAAAGGCCAGCCCGGCCAGCGCCATCATGGCCGGCTGGATCAGGTTTTTAATACTAATGTTGGTGCAGGTTTGAATATTGACTGTCGGACGTTCACCGTAAAACAGCAGCCCAAGGGCGAACAGTGACAGACCGCCGGCGATTTTACCCACCATTTCGACGGGGACGCTGAGCAGAGGTGGTAGCTGGATCCCGGCCAGGCTGAGCAGCACCCCGGAAATGGGGATCCAGACAATGGGATTTCGCACGGCGTTAAGTAGGTTTTGCAGGATCAACTGCTTGGCGTGGAGCTGGGGAGCCTCAGCGTCTCCGGGCTGGTCTCCCATGCGGATCAGGATGATGGTCAGAGGGATCATCAACACGCTGGTCACCAGGTTTCCGATAAGCACCCCGAGAAAGCCCTCCGGACCTATCAGCACCGCCAGCACGGGGGCGCCAAAGTAGGCCATATCGGGGAAGGCGCAAACCAGCGACTGAATCGCGCTGGTTTTAATATCATGACGAAAAACGTAGCGCGAGATCAATAGCGTAAGAAAATACGACCCCATCAGACCAATAACCAGCACCGCCATAAAGGTGAAGTTTTTTATTTTATCCGGGCTGGTATGTAATGCGCCGATAAAAAGATGAAAAGGAAGGGCAAAGCGGATAACCACCGTGGCAAGAACGGCGGCGTCCTCACGGCGGGTATAGCCGAGTTTACCGCTAAGCCATCCGAGCAGCATGATAAATACCAACGGGAAAAGAGATTGCAAGAGCAGTGAAGGCATAAAATGTCCTGACATATATTATCGGGTTGTTGTGCTGCCAATCTAACGATCCCCTAATATTTAAAAGGTGATAGCCATCACAGTCATCTGGCTTTAAATAATTTCGCCTTGGCTACTTTACTTACAAATAGAGAAAAGATTATTAAATCATAGCGTTGTATTAACAGAGTTCATTATTTTAGCTGGCGATAACTTTAGCTTCGCGATAATAAATTAAATTACTTAAAATAAACTTTATGGCTCAGTCACAAAGCCGGCAGCGTTAATACGGTTGTCGTTTTTAGTTTTAAAGTCCTGTGCTACCGTTTCAGTGTATTTAGTTGATACGGCGTTTAGTGCTTTTTAGTTCATAGTGCTGCGCGATTTTAATATTGCATCCTGACCCTACGTGACCTCCTTATTATTCAGGTAAAAATATGAAAAATAATTCACTCAACCACCCGATAGATAAAACGTTGCCGAACGGGCAAGCGACTCGACTTTTCGCCAATATCGAAGTCGGCGCCGTGCCGTTAACGCTGTTTATAGGTATCGCCGCGATAGTGGCGCTTTCCGCTGGCGCGGGGTTGTTGCCAAAAAACATGATTGGCGGACTGGCGGTCATCATGACCCTGGGGTTCGCACTGGCGAAAATTGGCCGCATGGTGCCGGTGTTAAAAGATATTGGCGGTCCGGCGATTTTGTGTCTGATGACGCCCTCAGTGCTGGTCTACTTTGGCGTATTTGAAGCGCATACGCTCGATACCGTGCATTTGCTGATGAAGGAGGCCAATCTCCTCTATTTCGTCATCGCCTGCCTGGTGGTCGGCAGTATCCTTGGCATGAACCGCACGATTCTGATCCAGGGGATGGTGCGCATGTTTGTCCCGTTGGTGGTCGGAACCGGCGCGGCAATCGTAACCGGCCTGCTGGTGGGCAGCTTATTCGGCTACAGTATGTATCACACCTTCTTCTTTATCATTGTGCCGATTATCGGTGGCGGCATCGGCGAAGGGATCCTGCCGTTGTCGCTGGCTTATTCGGCGATCCTCGGACAGGCGCCAGATGTCTACGTGGCTCAACTGGCGCCGGCGGCGGTGGTGGGTAACATCTTCGCCATTATCTGCGCCGGCTTTCTGGCCCGCATGGGCGCTCGTCGCCCGGCGCTGTCCGGCAACGGGATGCTGATCCGCAGCCATGAAGATAATAGCGTCTTTGCGCAGAATCAGAGTACGCAGCCCACCGATTTTCAGCTCATGGGCGCCGGGTTGCTGATGATTTGCGCCTTTTTCATCATCGGCGGTCTGCTGGAGAAGGTGGTGCATATTCCGGGGCCGGTTCTGATGATTCTGGCGGCGGTATTCTGCAAATATACAAAAGTTATCCCGGCGGCGATGGAGCTGGGGGCGCACAGTTGCTACAAGTTCGTCTCCGCCGCGCTGGTGTGGCCGCTGATGATCGGCCTGGGCATGCTGTATGTACCGCTGGAGAGCGTGGTCTCGGTCTTCTCCGTTGGCTACGTCGTGGTGTGCGGCTCCATTGTCATTGCCATGGCGCTGAGCGGGTTCTTTATCGCTTCACGTCTTAATATGTATCCTGTGGAAGCCGCCATCGTTACCAGCTGCCACAGCGGGCTGGGCGGAACGGGGGATGTCGCCATTCTCTCGGCCTCAAACCGCATGGGATTGATGCCGTTTGCACAGATTGCGACGCGTATCGGTGGGGCGTCGACGGTGATCGCTGCGACGCTATTGCTGAGCTGGATGGTGTAGCCTGCCGGGCGTTGGGCAAAAAAATACCTGCCAGCCGTAGCGCTGGCAGGTAGAGACCGAGGCTTACTCGACGGTGAGGATACGCGTGGTGTTGGTGCTGCCGATGGTGCTCATCACGTCACCTTGGGTAACGACCACCAGATCGCCGGAGACCAGGTAGCCTTTGTCCCGCAGCAGATTGACGGCATCGTGCGCAGCGGCCACCCCGTCATTCTGGCTGTCGAAGAACACCGGCGTCACCCCGCGGTAGAGGGCGGTCAGGTTCAGGGTGCGCTCGTGGCGGGACAGGGCGAAAATCGGCAGACCGGAGCTGATGCGCGAGGTCATCAGCGCGGTACGGCCCGATTCGGTCATGGTGATGATGGCCGTGATGCCTTTCAGGTGGTTGGCGGCATACATCGCCGACATGGCAATCGCTTCTTCCACGTTGTCGAACTGGACGTCCAGACGGTGTTTGGAGACGTTGAGGCTCGGGATTTTTTCGGCGCCCAGACAGACGCGCGCCATCGCGGCCACGGTTTCCGACGGGTACTGACCGGCAGCGGTTTCCGCGGAGAGCATCACCGCATCGGTACCATCCAGCACGGCGTTGGCCACGTCCATGACTTCCGCACGGGTCGGCATCGGGTTGGTGATCATCGACTCCATCATCTGGGTGGCGGTGATGACGGAACGGTTCAGCTGACGCGCACGACGAATCAGCGCTTTCTGGATGCCCACCAGCTCCGGATCGCCGATTTCGACGCCGAGGTCACCGCGGGCAACCATCACCACATCGGAGGCGAGGATCACGTCGTCCATGGCGTCCTGGTCGCAGACGGCTTCCGCACGCTCGACTTTGGCGACGATTTTCGCATCGCAACCGGCATCGCGCGCCAGGCGACGGGCGTAGTTCAGGTCTTCGCCGCAGCGCGGGAAGGAGACGGCGAGATAGTCGACGCCGATTTTAGCGGCGGTGACGATATCGGCCTTGTCTTTGTCAGTCAGCGCTTCGGCAGACAGGCCGCCCCCCAGCTTGTTAATCCCTTTGTTGTTGGACAACGGGCCGCCGACGGTCACTTCGGTGAACACTTTCATCCCCTGAACTTCGAGGACTTTCAGCTGCACGCGACCATCGTCGAGCAGCAGGATATCGCCAGGCACGACGTCCGCCGGCAGGCCTTTATAGTCGATTCCGACTTTCTCTTTGTCGCCTTCGCCTTTGCCGAGGTTGGCGTCGAGCAGGAATTTGTCGCCGACGTTGAGGAAAATTTTGCCTTCTTTAAAGGTCGATACGCGAATTTTTGGTCCCTGGAGGTCGCCGAGGATGGCTACGTGACGGCCCAGTTTTGCCGCAATCTCACGCACTTTATCGGCACGGAGCTGATGATCTTCCGGGGTGCCGTGAGAGAAATTCATACGCACTACGTTTGCGCCCGCGGCGATAACTTTTTCCAGGTTGTTATCGCGGTCAGTTGCCGGGCCTAAGGTAGTAACGATTTTGGTTCTGCGAAGCCTTCTGGACATGTAATACTCCGTTGACTGATACAACTTTGGTGTTGCGTGAACATGGATTCGGTAGCGCCAGCCTGCAACGTCGCACAGCCGGATCGTTATCGAAGGTGTAATGGGGTACTGCTTGTTATCAACTTTTATTGATTATCACTGGGTACGAACGGTTCTTTATCAAAACGCGATTCCTTCAGCGCTTCCTTGACCCTCTTCAAGTTATCTCTGAATTTTGCTCCCCGGCGCAGGGTAAAGCCAGTCGCCAGCACGTCAATGACGGTCAACTGGGCCAGACGCGAGACCATTGGCATATAGATGTCGGTATCTTCCGGCACATCCAGGGTAATGGCCAGCGTGGCTTCCCGGGCCAGCGGCGAGCCGGGGGAGGTAAGGGCGATCACCATGGCATCGTTTTCACGGGCCAGCTGCGCCAGCTCCACCAGGCTCTTGGTCCTGCCGGTATGCGAGATAATCACCACCACATCATCGTCATCGCAATTCATACAGCTCATGCGTTGCAGGACAATGTCGTCGGAATAGATGACCGGCACGTTAAAGCGGAAAAATTTGTTCATCGCGTCATGAGCGACCGCCGCCGAAGAGCCCAGGCCGAAAAAGGCGATTTTTTTGGCCTGAGTCAGGAGATCCACCGCGCGATTCACTGCCGACATGTCGAGAGAATGATGGACCTGATCTAAACTCGCCATGGCCGATTCAAATATTTTTCCCGTGTATGACTCAACGCTGTCGTCTTCATCAACATTGCGGTTAACATAGAGTGTGCCGTGCGCAAGGCTCTGGGCGAGATGCAGTTTGAAATCAGGAAAGCCGCGGGTTTCGAGACTGCGGCAAAAGCGATTGACGGTCGGTTCGCTCACCCCGGCCTCAAGGGCGAGGGCGGCGATGCTCGAATGAATGGCCTGCGCAGGGGTGGCAAGGATCACTTCCGCCACTTTGCGTTCAGATTTGCTAAGGTGTTCCAGTCGGGACTGGATTTTTTCCAGCATGTTCATTAGTAACAGGGCGCTCATCAATGGAAACGATTTCATTAATGGGTGAAATCATCGGGCGTTTTAGCAAGAATATACCCCTCCGCAAGCGCAAGCGGTGAGGAATGACGGGAAAAAATGTTGTTTTTTTTCATTACATGATCAGAGTCGTATTTTACTGACCTGAAACAGGTACAAACAACGAACAATATCAGCCAGATGCCCAAATCATCGCCGAATGTTTTCACCCTGTGCGGTTTTCCCGCCGCAAACGGAGGGGAAGGCTTTCGGGAAATACGTAAACACAGTACAGTGCAGTGTAAGAAAATTACAAATATAGCCTGGCAAAAGCACCAGACTATCAACTGAGGAGAATGACATGGCGGTAACGCAAACGGCCCAGGCATGCGACCTGGTCATTTTCGGCGCGAAGGGCGACCTGGCGCGGCGTAAATTGTTGCCTTCCCTGTATCAGCTTGAAAAGGCGGGCCAGATCCACGCCGACACCCGGATCATTGGCGTCGGCCGTGCCGACTGGGATAAAGCGGCTTACACCAAAGTGGTGCGCGAAGCGCTGGAAACCTTCATGAAGGAAAAAATTGATGAAGGTTTGTGGGATTCCCTGAGCGGACGCCTGGAGTTCTGTAATCTTGACGTCAATGACACCAGCGGATTCAGCCGCCTGGGCGACATGCTGGACCAAAAGAATCGCGTCACCATCAACTATTTCGCCATGCCGCCGAGCACCTTTGGCGCCATCTGTAAAGGTCTGGGCGAAGCGAAGCTCAATGCCAAGCCTGCGCGCGTGGTCATGGAAAAACCGCTGGGCACCTCGCTGGAAACCTCGCGGGAAATCAACGATCAGGTCGGCGAGTTTTTTGAAGAGTGCCAGGTCTACCGTATCGACCACTACCTCGGAAAAGAGACGGTCCTCAACCTGCTGGCGCTGCGCTTTGCCAACTCCCTGTTCGTCAATAACTGGGACTGCCGTACCATCGATCATGTGGAAATCACCGTCGCGGAAGAGGTAGGCATTGAAGGGCGCTGGGGGTACTTCGACCAGGCCGGACAGATGCGCGACATGATCCAGAACCACCTGCTGCAGATCCTGTGCATGATTGCCATGTCGCCGCCGTCCGATCTCAGCGCCGACAGCATCCGTGATGAAAAGGTCAAGGTGCTGAAATCCCTGCGCCGTATTGACCGCTCCAATGTGCGCGAGAAAACCGTTCGCGGCCAGTACACCGCCGGCTTTGCCCAGGGCAAAAAAGTGCCAGGCTACCTCGAAGAAGAGGGGGCGAACAAAACCAGCAACACCGAAACCTTCGTGGCGATCCGCGTTGATATCGATAACTGGCGCTGGGCTGGCGTACCGTTCTATCTGCGCACTGGCAAACGTCTGCCGACCAAATGTTCCGAAGTGGTGGTTTATTTCAAAACGCCGGAGCTGAACCTGTTTAAAGAGACCTGGCAGGAGCTGCCGCAGAACAAGCTGACCATTCGTCTGCAGCCGGACGAAGGGGTGGATATCCAGGTCCTGAACAAAGTGCCGGGCCTCGACCACAAGCATAACCTGCAGATCACCAAGCTGGATCTGAGCTACTCCGAAACCTTCAACCAGACGCATCTGGCCGATGCCTATGAACGTCTGCTGCTGGAGACCATGCGCGGTATCCAGGCGCTGTTCGTCCGCCGTGATGAAGTGGAAGAGGCGTGGAAGTGGGTGGACTCCATCACCGAAGCCTGGGCAGCCGACCGCGATGCGCCGAAACCGTATCAGGCCGGGACCTGGGGACCCGTGGCCTCGGTGGCCATGATCACCCGCGATGGTCGCTCGTGGAACGAGTTCGAGTAAGTTCGCGGTCTTATCCGTCAGGGGTATTTTACCGGTAACATGATCTGACGCAGAAAGTCGCACGCTTTTTAATCTTTTAAGCCCCGTGAGGATTCACCCACGGGGCTTTTTTTATTACACTGCCTGCAGACATTTTGCCCCTGAGCGCTGGTGTTGGTGGCTTCGGGCACCAAAACACGTCATCTCGCAGCGGCCGGACAGATAAAATTTTGAGGAGCCTTTATGAATTCGACAATGTTACGGGTAACAAATCGCATTATCGAACGGTCGCGTGATACCCGCGCGGCTTACCTCGCAAGGATTAACCAGGCCAAAACCGACACCGTGCATCGTGCGCAACTGGCCTGCGGCAATCTGGCTCACGGTTTCGCGGCCTGTCAGGCCGACGACAAAGCCTCCCTGAAAAGCATGTTGCGCAACAACATCGCCATCATCACCTCCTATAACGATATGTTGTCCGCGCATCAGCCCTACGAACACTACCCGGATATCATTCGCAAAGCGCTGCACAGCGCCAATGCGGTCGGCCAGGTGGCCGGCGGCGTGCCGGCGATGTGCGACGGCGTGACCCAGGGACAGGACGGCATGGAGCTCTCTCTCCTGAGTCGCGAAGTGATCGCCATGTCCGCGGCCATCGGCCTGTCGCATAACATGTTCGATGGCGCGCTGTATCTCGGCGTGTGCGATAAAATTGTGCCCGGACTGACCATGGCGGCGCTCTCATTCGGCCACCTGCCGTCGGTCTTTATTCCCTCCGGTCCGATGGCCAGCGGCCTGCCTAATAAAGAGAAGGTTCGCATTCGCCAGCTGTACGCAGAGGGCAAAGTTGACCGCATGGCGCTGCTGGAGTCCGAAGCCGCTTCTTACCACGCTCCGGGGACCTGTACGTTCTACGGTACGGCGAACACCAACCAGATGGTGGTGGAGTTTATGGGCATGCAGCTGCCGGGATCGTCCTTCGTCCATCCGGATGCCCCGCTGCGGGAAGCGCTGACCGCCGCCGCCGCGCGCCAGGTCACCCGCATGACCGGCAATGGCAACGAGTGGATGCCGTTGGGCAAAATGTTTGACGAAAAAGTGGTGGTTAACGGCATTGTGGCGCTGCTGGCGACCGGCGGTTCCACCAACCACACCATGCACCTGGTGGCGATGGCCCGCGCGGCGGGCATCATCATTAACTGGGATGATTTCTCCGACCTGTCAGACGTGGTGCCGCTGCTGGCGCGCCTCTACCCCAACGGCCCGGCGGATATCAACCATTTCCAGGCGGCGGGCGGCGTTCCGGTTCTGGTGCGCGAGCTGCTGAAAGGCGGCCTGCTGCATGAGGACGTTCACACCGTCGCCGGCTTCGGCCTGTCGCGCTACACCCTCGAGCCGTGGCTCAACAACGGCGAGCTGGACTGGCGGGAAGGCGCGACGGCGCCGCTTGACGATCAGGTCATCGCGACTTTCGAGAAACCGTTCTCCCGTCACGGCGGCACCAAGGTGCTGAGCGGTAACCTCGGCCGTGCGGTCATGAAAACCTCGGCAGTCCCGGTAGAGAACCAGGTGATCGAAGCGCCGGCGGTGGTGTTCGAGAGCCAGCACGACGTGTTGCCGGCATTTGAAGCGGGTCTGCTGGACAAAGACTGCGTGGTGGTGGTCCGCCATCAGGGGCCAAAAGCGAACGGGATGCCAGAATTACATAAACTTATGCCGCCACTTGGTGTATTATTGGACCGCCGTTTCAAAATAGCGCTGGTGACCGATGGCCGACTCTCTGGCGCCTCCGGTAAAGTCCCGTCAGCCATCCATGTCACGCCTGAAGCCTATGATGGTGGGTTGCTGGCGAAAGTGCGCGATGGCGATCTTATTCGCGTGAACGGGCAGACGGGGGAACTGACGCTGCTGGTGGACGATGCCGAACTGGCGGCGCGTCAGCCGCATATCCCTGACCTCAGCGCGTCGCGCGTAGGAACCGGTCGGGAGATGTTTGGGGCGCTGCGTGAGAAGCTCTCTGGCGCGGAGCAGGGCGCAACCTGCATCACTTTTTAAGACGATTTAATTTCTAGATCTGGCGAGAGAAAATCCTGATGAAAAACTGGAAAACAACAGCAGAAGCAATCCTCACCTCCGGTCCGGTTGTCCCGGTTATCGTAGTGAAAAAGCTGGAACACGCGGTACCGATGGCGAAAGCGCTGGTCGCGGGCGGCGTGCGCGTCCTGGAAGTGACTCTGCGCACCGAGTGCGCCCTGGAGGCGATCCGCGCGATTGCTAAAGAAGTGCCGGACGCGATTGTCGGCGCGGGCACAGTTACCAACGTCGAGCAGCTGAAAGCGGTAACAGAAGCCGGCGCGCAGTTCGCTATCAGCCCGGGACTGACCGAATCTCTGCTGAAAGCGGCGACCGAAGACGGCACTATTCCGCTGATCCCGGGGATCAGCACCGTCTCCGAGCTGATGCTGGGCATGCAGTACGGTCTGAAAGAGTTTAAATTCTTCCCGGCGGAAGCCAACGGCGGCGTGAAAGCGCTGCAGGCGATTGCTGGTCCGTTCGGTCACATTCGTTTCTGCCCGACCGGCGGTATCTCCCCAGCCAACTACCGTGATTACCTGGCGCTGAACAGCGTGCTGTGCATCGGTGGATCCTGGCTGGTGCCGGCCGACGCCCTGGAAGCTGGCGACTACGATCGCATCACCACCCTGGCGCGTGAAGCGGTGGAAGGCGCGAAGTAAACCGCGCCTCAAGGTCAACAACCCGGTCAGCGGCAACGCGACCGGGTTTTTTGTTTTTACCCTTCGACGATAACCGCCGCGGCGGCGGTTTTAGCCCGCGCTACGGCCTCTTCCACTGAATCGGCGACGGCGAGGGTCACCCCCAGACGACGAGTGCCGTCAATCTCCGGCTTGCCGAACAGACGCAGCTGCAGGCCCGCTCCGACGGCCGACTGCAGCTGGCCGAAGCTGACGTTCTGGCTGGTCAGCTGCGGAAGGATCACCGCGGAAGCGGCTGGGCCATACTGGCGGATGGCGCCGACGGGCAGCCCAAGAAAGGCGCGAACGTGCAGGGCGAACTCCGAGAGATCCTGCGAAATAAGCGTCACCATTCCGGTGTCGTGCGGGCGCGGGGAGACTTCGCTGAAGATCACCTCGTCGCCGCAAACGAACAGCTCCACGCCGAACAGGCCATGCCCCCCCAGCGCCAGCACCACCTTACGGGCAATATCCTGTGCGCGCTCAAGGGCCAGGTCGCTCATCTGCTGCGGCTGCCAGGATTCACGATAATCGCCATCTTCCTGACGATGGCCGACCGGGGCGCAGAAATGCACGCCATCGACGGCGCTGACGGTGAGCAGGGTGATTTCAAAGTCGAAATTCACCACCCCTTCGACGATCACCCGCCCGGCGCCGGCGCGGCCGCCCTGCTGGGCGTAGCGCCAGGCTTCGCTGAGCTGGTCAGCCGAGCGGATGAAGCTCTGGCCTTTGCCGGAGGAGCTCATCACCGGTTTAACGATGCACGGCAAGCCGATCTCCGCGACCGCCGCGCGGAAGGCGTCTTCACTGTCGGCGAAACGGTAGCTGGAGGTGGGGAGCTGCAGCTCTTCTGCCGCCAGACGGCGAATGCCTTCGCGGTTCATGGTGAGCTTCGCTGCCCGCGCCGTGGGGACCACTTTCTGCCCGGCCTGCTCCAGTTCGACCAGGGTATCGGTGGCGATAGCTTCGATCTCCGGCACGATGTAATCAGGTTTTTCCTGTTCGATCAGCGCGCGCAGGCTCTCGCCGTGCAGCATATTGATGACGTGGGCGCGGTGGGCGACCTGCATCGCCGGGGCATCGGGGTAGCGGTCGACGGCGATAGTTTCAATGCCCAGGCGCTGACATTCAATGGCGACTTCTTTACCCAGCTCGCCGGAGCCTAACAGCATAACTTTGGTGGCTGCCGGGCGCAGCGCGGTGCCTAATACAGTCATAACTCTCTTCCGCAGTAAAAAAAGATGCGGTCGATTATAAACGAAAACGTTTGCGTCTGTCTTTACGCGCGTGAGTTGAGTCCGGAAGGGAAATTTGCTATACTGTATAAAAATACAGTATTGAGAGGCTGCAGCATGGCGGTTGAAATTAAATATGTGGTGATCCGCGAAGGTGAGGAAAAAATGTCTTTTGCCAGCAAAAAAGAGGCCGACGCTTACGACAAAATGCTCGATCTGGCAGAGGTGCTGAATGACTGGCTGGTAGCATCGCCGCTGGAAATGGACGATGCCCAGCGCGATACCATGGCGATGTGGCTGGCGGAGCGTAAAGAGGCGCTGCAGCATATCCTGCGCGCCGGCAAACTGCCGGAGCAGGATGCGACTGCGCACGATGCGCCCGCGCCGTCAACGGACGCAGAGGCTTCCCCGGCGGAAGATACCGCCGCGCCGGCTGCCAAAACGCGGAAAGCCAAAGCGGCCTGATGGCTGGCTGGCTGGCTGGCTGGCTGGCTGGCTGGCTGGCTGGCTGGCTGGCTGGCTGGTCGGTTGGTCGGTTGGTCGGTTGGTCGGTTGGTCGGCTGGTCGGCTGGTCGGCTGGTCGGCTGAACCCGGTACCGCCGCCGCGCGCACCTTTGCGCATCTTTAGCCATATCTAACATTTCCTGACATCGCGTCGTTTAGGCTGATAACAGTGTTTGTCACCTGAGAGGAAAACCATGGCTAACTGGCTAAATCAACTGCAGTCGCTGCTCGGACAGCAGGGCGCGTCGCCGTCCGGCGAATCGTCAAAAGGAAGCGCCCTGCTGCCCGGCGCCATCGGCGGACTGGCAGGGCTGTTGGTGGCCAGCAAATCGTCACGCAAGCTGCTGGCGAAATATGGCACCAGCGCGCTGCTGGCTGGCGGTGGGGCAGTGGCGGGTACCGTGTTGTGGAACAAGTATCAGCAGAAAATGCGCGCTCAGAACACGCCCGCCCCGACACCAGAGACGGCTGCGGCGCCGGCGGATGTCGATCCGCGCAGCGTGCGGCTGATCACCGCCCTGGTGTTTGCCGCCAAAAGCGATGGGCATATCGACGATCACGAGCGGGCGAGGATTGAAACCCAGCTTCGGGAGGCCAATATTGACGTTCAGGCCCGGGTGCTGATTGACCAGGCGCTGGCTCAGCCGCTGGATCCGCAGCGTCTCGCCGAGGGCATCGTTGACCCGCAGGAGGCGCTGGAGATCTACTACGTCAGCTGCGCGGTGATCGATATCGACCACTTTATGGAGCGCAGTTATCTCAACGCCCTGGGTGAGGCCCTGGCGTTGCCAAAAGATGTCCGGGCCGACATCGAACAGGATATCCAGTCACAAAAACAGGCGCTAAGCGTTTAAATTATCACGTTTCGCTTGCATCGCCCGCGTCTTTTGCCACCCTTATAGACACGTCATCATTCAGGCGCCACCCTGCGGCCTGAATGCTCTTGTGTCACGAAAAAGCAGCAGAAGAATAACATGCCACCTAAAGCCAAACGGATCCCTCACGCCATGACCTTGCATGGCGATACACGCATCGATAACTATTACTGGCTGCGCGACGATGAACGCGCGCGGCCTGATGTGCTGGAATATCTGCACGCGGAAAACGCCTACGGCAAGCAAGTGATGGATTCGCAGCTCAGCCTGCAGGAGCGTCTGCTGAAAGAGATTATCGACCGCATTCCGCAGCGGGAAGTCTCGGCCCCCTACAGCAAAAACGGCTTTCGCTATCGTCAGGTGTACGAGCCGGGCTGCGAATACGCTATCTACCAGCGCCAGTCAGTGCTGAAAGAGGAGTGGGACGAGTGGGAGATCCTGCTCGACGGCAACCAGCGGGCGGCGAAAAGCGAGTTTTACACCCTGGGCGGGCTGGGCATTGCGCCCAACAACCAGCTGATGGCGGTGGCGGAAGATTATCTCTCCCGCCGCCAGTACGGCCTGCGCTTTTGCGACCTCAGCAACGGCGAGTGGTATCCGGAGACCCTGGAAAATGTCACCTCCGGCTTTGCCTGGAGCAACGATTCACGCTTTGTGTGGTATGTGCGTAAACATCCCACCACGCTGCTTCCTTATCAGGTCTGGCGCCACACCGTCGGGACGCCGGCGCAGAGCGACGCGCTGGTCTATGAGGAAAAAGATGAGACCTTCTACGTCAGCGTGCATAAAACCACATCCCAGCAGTTCGTGGTGATCTATCTCTCCAGCGCCACCACCAGCGAAGTGCTGCTGCTCAACGCCGAATTGCCAGACGCCGAGCCGGTCTGCTTCCTGCCGCGGCGTAAAGATCATGAATACAGCCTCGATCACTATCAGCACGCTTTTTATCTGCGATCCAACCGGGAGGGGAAGAATTTTGGCCTCTACCGTACCGTACTGCGCGATGAAGAGCAGTGGACCACGCTGATCCCGCCGCGTCACGACGTAATGCTCGAAGGATTTACCCTGTTTACCGACTGGCTGGTCGTCGAGGAGCGTCAGCGCGGCCTGACCAGTTTGCGGCAGATTAACCGCAGGACCCGGGAGGTAGTAGGGATCGCCTTTGACGATCCGGCCTATGTCACCTGGCTTGCCTATAACCCGGAGCCTGAAACGTCGCGCCTGCGCTACGGCTACTCCTCGATGACCACGCCCGACACCCTGTTTGAGCTGGATATGGATACCGGCGAACGACGGGTGATCAAGCAGCAGGAGGTGAAGGGGCTGGACACCCGCTGCTATCAGAGCGAGCACCTGTGGGTAACCGCCCGCGATGGCGTCGAAGTCCCGGTCTCTCTGGTCTACCATCGCGACCATTTTCGTAAAGGGAGCAATCCGCTGCTGGTCTATGGCTATGGCTCGTATGGCGACAGTATCGATGCCGATTTCAGCGCCAGCCGGCTGAGCCTGCTCAACCGGGGCTTTGTTTACGCCATCGCCCACGTCCGCGGCGGCGGGGAGCTGGGCCAGCAGTGGTATGAGGATGGAAAATTCCTGTGCAAGAAAAATACCTTCAACGACTATCTGGACGTCTGCGATGCGCTGCTGGCCCAGGGGTACGGCGACCCGCGGCTCTGCTATGGCATGGGCGGCAGCGCCGGCGGAATGCTGATGGGAGTGGCCGTTAACGAGCGTCCAGAGCTGTTCCACGGCGTAATAGCTCAGGTGCCGTTCGTCGACGTGGTGACCACCATGCTGGATGAGACCATTCCGCTGACGACCGGCGAATTTGAAGAGTGGGGGAACCCGCAGGATGAAACCTATTACCACTACATGAAAAGCTACAGCCCCTACGACGGCGTGAAGGCGCAGGCGTATCCGCATATGCTGGTGACCACCGGGCTGCACGATTCCCAGGTGCAATACTGGGAGCCGGCGAAGTGGGTGGCGAAACTGCGTGAACTGAAAACCGACGATAACCTGCTGCTGCTCTGCACCGATATGGACTCCGGCCATGGCGGAAAATCCGGGCGCTTTAAAAGCTATGAGGGAGTGGCGCTGGAGTACGCCTTTTTCATCGCCCTGGCGCAGGGGACACTGCCGGGGAAAGCGGCAGTGTAGGGGCTATTCCCCGAGGTAATGCTTAAGCGTGAGGCGCAGCTCGGGGCTCATGCGGTCGAGATTGTTGAATAACCAGCGCAGATAGCCTGGATCGTTTTCAGCAATCTCGGCGACGGCTTTACCGCGGTATTTGCCGAAGGTGAAGGTGGTGAGCAGCGCCGGCCGACCGGTGATATCGGCCATTTCGTCAGGCGTCCAGCCGGAAACGTTGATGATATCCAGCAGCAGCGCAGCGGTGATATAGCAGTCATACAGCGCCCGGTGGTGATGCAGCCCCGGCGGCGTGGCCACGTTCAGCTTACGTGATTTATAGAGCCCCATATTGCTGTATTTGATCCCCGGCCACAGCCGGCGGGCCAGCTTCATGGTACAGATCCACTCGCCATGCATCTCCGGTAACACCCGACGATCGAAGCTGGCGTTATGCGCGACATACCACGGGCTGCCATGATAGTGCGGAATAATCTCCTCAATCCACGGCTTATCGGCGACCATCTCTTCGGTAATTCGGTGGATAGCCATCGCCTGCGGGCTGATGGGGCGGTCAGGACGCACCAGATGACTCATGGGATTGGTGATCTGCCCGTCGACAATGTCGACCGAGGCGACTTCAACGATGCCCCCCTGCAGTCCGCAGGTTTCGGTATCAATGACGCGCAGCATGGCTCGCTCCAGAGCAAAACAATAAGCGTAAAGCAATTGGCCAGGCTTGCCAACCGACGGCGAGGGGGGAAGTAGGCATTATTTCTGTTTCGGCTCCCAGGGCAGGCGGGACAGCGAGACGGAGGCCAGCCGATGGGCGATCAGTCGTTCGCGGAACCAGTCGCGCAGATGGGCGGGCTGTTCACGCTCGACCAAATCAGCGACCACCGGCATATTATACCGCTCTTTAAAGGCGACGCCGGCGGCGGCGAGATCGACGTTGACTTTATCCATCTCATCTTGCGAAATTTTGGCCAGATTTCTTTCCATCATACACTCCACTCTGCTTGTAAACCCGGTCAGGGCCTGACGCCCGGCTCGACTCTGCCATTATACAGGGTTATTCTCTGTGCTACAGACATAACAAAAGGGAATGACGAATATGCGACTTCTTGCTGGACGCGCGATGCGCCTCTCCGTTGCGTTTGCCGGACTATTAACCGCGACGGGCGCGCTCGCCCACGCTCACCTGCAGCAGCAGATCCCCGCCGCCGGTGCGCAGCTGGCGGCTTCTCCGCAGACGCTGACGCTCAGTTTCTCCGAAGGCATTGAACCCGCGTTCAGCGGGGTGTCCGTCACCGGTCCGCAGCAGCATGCGGTGGCCACCGGCAAACTGACCCGCAGCGCCGACAACCCCACCCAGGTCACCGTGCCTGTGGCGGAAACCCTGCGGCCGGGAGAATACACTGTGGCATGGCATGTAGTTTCAGTGGATGGCCATAAAACCAAAGGGCAATACACCTTTAGCGTGAAGTAAGCGATGCTGACCGGGCTCTATATTACCCTGCGTTTTGGGCATTTTATCGCCCTGATGCTGGCTTTTGGCTGCGTGCTGTATGGCGCCTGGTGGGCGCCGGTGCCGCTGCGACGCGTACTGATGCTGCGCTTCTATCCGCTGTTGCGCCCGCTGCTGCTGATCGGCGCGCTCTCTACCCTGGCGCTGTATCTGCTGCAGGGGGGGATGATGGGCGAGGGCTGGGCGGATGTCTGGCAACCCGCCGTCTGGCAGGCGGTGGCGGGTACCCGCTTCGGCGGGGTGTGGATCTGGCAGATCCTGCTGGCGTGGATCGCCCTCGCCGTGGTGTGGATCCGTCCCCGCCACGGCGCTCGCCAGCTGGTGGCCCTGCTGGCGGCCCAGCTGCTGCTTTCCGCTGGGGTAGGGCATGCCGCCATGCATGATGGTTTACTCGGCGCCCTGCAGCGGACTAATCATGCTGTCCACCTCTTCTGCGTTGCCAGCTGGTTCGGCGGCCTGTTGCCCTTTATCTATTGCCTGCGCCTGGCGCAGGGGCGCTGGCGGCAGGCCGCGGTCTATACCATGGCGCGCTTTTCACGCTACGGGCATCTGGCCGTCGCCGGCACCCTTGCCAGCGGGGCGATCAATGCGCTGTTGATCCAGGGAGGATTGATTGGCGCATCGCCCTGGGGACGCCTGCTGTTGATCAAATGTGCGCTGGTGGCCGGGATGGTGGTAATTGCGTTAGTGAACAGGTATGTTCTGGTACCGCGCATGTCGGCAAGCGGTTCGCGGGCGGAAAGCCTGATCCTGCGAACCACGCAGGCCGAGATAGGGCTGGGCGCGCTGGCGCTGCTGGCCGTCAGCCTGTTTGCCACCTGGGAACCTTATTGAATTAACTGGCAAAATCATGAAAAAAATTGTTCTGACCATGTTGTTACTGGCAAGCTCCGGCGCTGCTCTGGCGGCGCCGCAAATTATCACCGTGAGCCGCTTTGAGGTAGGAAAGGAGAGCTGGGCGTTCAACCGTGAAGAGGTGATGTTGACCTGTCGTCCGGGCAATGCCCTCTACGCTATCAACCCGAGCACCCTGGTCCAGTATCCGCTCAATGAGGTGGCTGAGCAGCAGGTTAAAGCCGGCAAAACCACTGCCCAGCCGATCTCGGTGATCCAGATCGACGATCCGCAGCACCCTGGGCAAAAAATGAGCCTCGCGCCGTTTATCGAGCGCGCGCAGAAGCTCTGCTAGATTTTCGCGCTATCTCGCTGTAATGACATAAAAAAAACCGCCCTTGCCGGACAACGGCAGTGGCGGTTTTTTCGCTAACAGCGCCCTCTTTTCCAGGAATTATTCGGCCACATTGGCCGCAGACTGGAAAAGCTGACGCGTTAAACTATTCTTATAGTGCAAGGCGACTTAGCCTGCATTAATGCCAACTTTTAGCGCACGGCTCTCTCCCAAGAGCCATTTCCCTGGACCGAATACAGGAATCGTATTCGGTCTCTTTTTATCTTAATCTGTCTGCTTTCGCGATGACCAGCGACATCCTGTCAGTCAATCACCAGGCTGGTCTCTGGATGTCCCGTTATAGCACACCGTTTTTAGCATACACAATTCATTTACACACAAATTGCATCCTGCGGAAGAACGATATGAGGAAGGCGGAACCGTAAGCGAGGGGAGAGGAAAAGAAAAAACCTGCACCTAAACAGGCCCGGCGTGCAGGTTAACTGGCGGGCCAACATCGGAAGTCTGCTAGTATACCTATTTGTATGATAAATAGAATAAACAAAACCTTATTGATTTGGCAATTCATGCGATTAGTCGTCCGCGCCCCACTACGTGGCGGGAAATAATATTCAGAGGTGTAGTTTCGGGCAAACAGTATTATTCCGGAACGCTAAAGGTGGGAAATATCTGACTCTCCAGATAGCAGAGTAAAAGCCAAATTTCATCGCTGAAAATAAACCATATGCTGCCCAGCAGCACGACCGCCAGAATAATCAGCAGAAAAATTTCGGTTTTACTCATCATGCTAACGACTATCCAATGGCCTGCGGGACCATGATAGTAGCGAAATAAGAACATAATAAGCAAACGCCGCGTAACGGGGCGTCGCTGGTCGCGAAATTTACATGCCCGGCAGCGGCTGCGTCAATATTGCCACCTGCTCCGCCAGCTGATCCAGCAGCTGGAATCGACGCCGGTATTCGGCCCGTTTTTTACTGGCGATGCTCTCCAGCGGTTTTCTTTCCAGACGCAGCGGTAGCTGCCAGCGCCAGAGGCTTTCCGGCTTGCCGTCGATGGATTGCCAGAACTCGTCATAGCTGGCGTGGAAATGGCGCCCCTTGCTCAGGCGATAGCGCAGGGCGCGGAACACATGGCCGTTATCGCTGACGCCGTAAATCGCCGCGATATGGCTGCGAGCGGCCAGCAGCCAGATAAACTCCAGCAGCAGGCGCTTCGGGAACAGACCGTAGCAGGCGCGGGTCGCCTGCTTGATCACCTCATGAGAAACGTGGCGTCGCGGTCCCTGTAAACCGCCGATGACCAGCTGCCAGGCGTCGCCCTCCCGGGTCACGCTGAAGGTCGCGCTGGCCAGCAGGGTATGGTCGCTGTCGCGCAGCCATAGGGTGGTTTCACCCTCACGCTCGGCCTTCCCGGCCGAAGAGGCCGAGAGGGTAAACTGGCGTTCATCCTTTCCATTGAGCGTCAGCAACGGGACCTCGCACACCGCGGTCATGGCATGCGCCAGCCGCGACCCGCGCAGGGTATCGACATAGCGATAATGGCTTATGACCGCCATCGCCCGCTGCCAGGCGTTGAGATCGCGCGTCAGATATTGACGGTGCACTTTCCCCGGCAGCGTCGCCTGCGCCGTCAGCAGCTGGTTAAAATCGTCACGAGCGCTCAGCGCCTCCAGCATCGCTTTGGTAGGGCTATAAAATAACGCCGTGCGCAGCAGAAACTTAAAGCGGTAATTTTTCTGCCGCCAGATAGGTGCGGGTGTTAATCTGCCCATCACCAGATCGGCAATGAGATGCGAGCGCGGCGTAAGCACGCTGGATGAATGCAGGCTATTGTCTGTCACGATAAACACCTCGTTGTTATTTCCTGCTATTTTAAAGCGAGGCACTGATAAGCTTAATGCTCTGGCCGACTATATTTGCCGTTTGTTTAAAATCGATTGAGGTGTAAATAAAAAACAGCGGCTGTAAGCTGGAATTACCTATAATTACGGCAGAGAGGTAATTATATGTATCAGCGTATTAATGGCAGCGACTGGCGTAATATCTGGCTGATGGGCGATCTGCATGGCTGCTTTGCGCTGCTGATGGAGCGCCTGCGCCGGCTGCGCTTTGATCCCTGGGCCGATCTGCTGATCTCGGTTGGCGATCTGATCGATCGCGGGCCGCAAAGCGCTGACTGTCTCGGCCTGTTGCGCAGCCGCTGGTTCAGGGCCGTGCGCGGGAATCATGAGCAGATGGCGCTGGAGGCGCTGGAGAGCGGAGATATGACGCTCTGGCAGATGAACGGCGGCGACTGGTACGCCCGGAGCAACGTGCGGCAGCGGGCTGACGTCGATCGGCTGCTGGCGCGCTGTCAGCGGCTGCCGTTGATTATTGAAGTGGAGTGCGCAAAGGCGCGGCATGTGATCGCCCATGCCGATTATCCGGCGCCGGTCTATCGCTGGCAGCAGCCGGTGGATCCCCAGCGGGTCCTGTGGAGCCGCCATCGTCTGAGTGAACATCTGGCAGGGCGTCATGGCGCTATCGCCGGGGCTGACCATTTCTGGTTTGGCCATACGCCGCTTCGCGCGCGTTGTGACTACGACAATCAACACTATATTGACACCGGCGCCGTGTTCGGCGGCACGCTGACCCTGGTGGCGCTGCAGTCGGCAGGCTAAAAGTCACTGTATTCGCTGGCGGGTTGCCAGAAGCCGTCAATAAAATCTTCTATCGGGTAGCAGCCGCCGTGGCGGATCCGCTGATCTTCCATCGCCACCAGGCACTGCGTTTCCTCGCGGTAGACGTCAACCACAATGTCCTCGCAGCCGCCATCCAGATAGCAAATAAACAACACTAAGGCAAACATCCTGGCCTCATGTCCGGGGGCACATACTATTTAGTGTAGGGGATGACGGCGGGACGGGGAAATAAATAACCCGTCTCAGGCGACGGGTTCATTGGTGTCAGGCAAGGCGCATGACCCAGGCATCGGACTGGCGGTCGTAATGTTTACGGTAGAGGACGGAATGTTCACCATTGAGAATCGCGGGAACGCTGGTATCGGCATCCCAGGCGTCAAGCTGCATACATAAATCTGGATCGGATTTGCAGGGAATGCTTAACGTTCGCTCACCCTGATGTTCACCATGCAGTTCGGCATCGTCTATCTCAAACGCGCCGATGCGGACATTGGTTTTACTCATCGCTTCACCCCATTTTTCAGCTGAGTTGTGGTACGACCAGTTGCGGCCGTCATTTTTCAGCGTAGTCAATGGGGGGAAAACCGCCAGTCAAAAAGTGCGTATTTTTTGCGCGGTGTCACACCTTGCCGGCAAAAAGTTTCCCATCGCGTACCAGCTCGCGCGGATAACTGTTCTTCAGACGGGAGCCGACGCGCTTGGCCAGGCCCAGCGGCACGCCCTGGAAGGTCACAATGGCTTCGTCCTGCGCTGGCGGGGTTTGCGGATAGACGTCGCGTCCGCGATACCACGCTTCCGCCTCCTCCAGCGTCAGCTCGAAGGCGCGCTGCGGCGCGGCAAAGGCGATAACCGCCTCATGCTGCCAGCGATAACCCTTATTGTGCATCTCCGCCAGGCGCACGCCAATGCGCGAAAATCGCACCCGACCAAACAGAGGCTCCATAGACTGCGGAAACAGCCACAGCTCTTTATCTCGTTGCCACAGCGTGTGGCTCGCGTCCCATTCCAGGCCGACAGCGCGGGCGGCGGCGGTTGCCGCGGCGGCTTCCCGGCCCTTCAGCGGCACAAACGGGAATTTGCCGACCTTATAGCCCGGCGCCGGGAGCGGATCGATCGCCGCAGTCTTGCGCAGGCGAGCGACAAAGAAGCCTTCACAATCGTAGATCTGCGGGAAGACATGCAGAAATCCCTCCGCGGTTAAGGCATCGGCCGCGCCGGGAAACAGCGCTCCCAGCGGCTGGATCTCTACCGCCTGCGGGTAACGGGACAGCAGCCAGTGAATGACTGACTGATTTTCTTCGCGGTTCAGGGTGCAGGTCGAATAGACCAGCGTCCCGCCAGGGCGCAGGGCATGGAAAGCGCTGTCGATAAGCTCGCGCTGGGTGGCGGCGATGTCGAGGTTGCTCTCCGGCGACCAGTTTTTCAGCGCGTCGGCATCTTTGCGTACCACCCCTTCGCCGGAGCAGGGGGCATCAAGCAGAATGGCGTCGAAGGCTTCGGGCAATGCCGCGCCGAACACCCGGCCGTCGAAATGGGTCAGGCCGACGTTGCTGATGCCGCAGCGGCTGATGTTGGCATGCAGCACTTTCACCCGGCTGGCGGAGAACTCATTCGCCAGGATGCCGCCCGCATTGCCCATCCGGGCGGCGATCTGGGTGGTTTTCGACCCCGGGGCGGCGGCAACGTCCATGACCCGTTCAGGCTGCGGGTTGTCGGCGAACAGGGCGGCGACCGGCAGCATTGAGCTTGCTTCCTGAATATAGAACAGCCCGCTGAGGTGTTCGGCAGTGCTGCCCAGCGGCAGCGCATCGTCGTCCCGTTCGATCCAGAATCCCTCCTCACACCAGGGGACCGGCGTCAGCTGCCAGCCATAGGGCGCGACCAGAGAGAGGAAATCATCGACGCTAATTTTCAGCGTATTGACGCGAATACTACGGCGTAGCGGGCGCTGACAGGCGGCGATAAAGTCGTCGAAAGAGAGGTGCGCCGGCATCGCCGCGCGCATTTGAGCGAGAAACGCTTCAGGGAAATAGACAGTATTTTCGGCCACGGGCAGCGCACCACAGAAAAAAAGGGTGCGCAGTTTAGCACAAACGCCCCGGTGCAGGACACCGGGGCGTGCGGTTTGTCGTCTGCCCGCCTCCGGCGTTTGCCGGGGCGGGAGAAGGGGAGGTGAGGATTACTGCGGCAGGGCGGTGCCCCACTCCCGCCACTCTTTCGGCTCGCTCTCCAGCAGCAGGAAGTGCTTGCCGTCCTGGGCCTTCGGCGCCAGCGGCGTACCCGGCGGCGTGGCAAAGGCGATCCCGCCGCGGATAAACTGATTGAAGGTCCCGGTTTTCACCACGCCGCCAACCAGGCCGAAGTCGAGGCTGTAACCTGAGGCCAGCCAGAACACCGAGTTATTGCGCACCAGGTACTGGTAGCGCTTGCTGATGCGCATCTTAACCATGACCCGGTCAGACATCGATCCCAGCGACAGACCGGTCACCGTCCCGACTTCCAGACCGCGGAACAGCACCGGCGTACCGATGCCAAGCGATCCGGCCTCCGGCGCTTCCACCACGATATTCAGACCGTCGATATAGCGCGAGTCGCTGATCGTCGTATCCTGAATCTCAAAGTCGCGACGCGCCGGGCCGCGTCCGGGCTCAACGTTAATATAGGACTGGAACAGGGTGTCGAGATGCTCCACGCCTGCCGCGGAGATCTGCGGGGTGATCACCGAGAAGCGAGTCCCGGCGCGGGCAAACGTGCCGACGTATTCCGGGTAAAGCACGGCTTTCGCCTGCACCTCGTTTTTGGCGGTGATCAGCTCCAGGGACTGGATCTGACCGATATCGATGCCGAGATAGCGAATCGGCATCCCGGCCGCCATCTTCCCGGCGTCGAACGCGTGCAGGGTGATCTGGCCGCCCACGGCGCGCGCCGCCGTTTCAGAAGCGTAAAGGATGCGTTTATTATTCAGCCGCGCGTTGGCGCTGCTGCCGTTGAGGTTATCGAAACTGATCGCTCCTTTAATGGCGCGGGCCAGCGGCGAGGCCTGAACGGTGAGTCCGTTGCCGTCAAGTTTGACCTTCGCACCCCCTTCCGCCCAGAAGACGCTGTTGTTGGTCAGCAGGTAGCGGTACTCCGGCTTGATATGCAGATCGATATCGAAAGCGTCTTTGCGCGGTTTGACGGCGATGATCTCGCCGACGGCGAATTTACGATACAGCACCACCGAGCCAGCCTGAACGTCAGGCAGCGTCTCAGCGGAGATGCTCAGGGTGGTGGTCGGCACTTCGCTCAGGCTGTTTTCCTGCGCCTTTTCGAGGTTGGCATACAGCGGATAGCTGCTCTGCATTTCGCCTTTTTCACCCGGGATCACCCGGATCCCGCCGTTCACCCATTCGCTGGCGCTGGCGCCCAGCACCTGCACGCCATCGAGCCCCACTTTGACGTCCAGACGACTGTTCACCACAAACTTGCTGTCGCCGCGGATCAGATCGCGGTATTCCGGGGCAATCGCCACCTGGAAGGTCACCCCTTTGGCCGTCAGCTTGCGCTCCAGCACCTGGCCGACTTTCACCCCGTGCAGCACCAGCGGCTGGCCGCCGTCGATCCCGTAGCTCTCCGGCGCCGAAAGGGTGACGGTGGCGACATTGGGCTCCTCCAGCAGCGCTTTATCCGCTGGCATGACGGAGAAGTGATTACGCGGTTCGCCTTCGCCGGGCACCAGCTCAAAGGTATTGCCGGTGAGCAGGGCGCTGACGCTGGGGTTATCAAGGGAGATCTTCGGCTTCTTCATCTGAATCAGCGTTTTCTCCCGCAGCAGGGTCACCACGCTCGGGTCGACGGTCATCTCGCCCGTGACTTTGCCGCCAGGGTTAAGATTCAGTTTGCTTAACTGGCCCACTTCCAGCCCCTGATACATCAGCGGCGTCGAGCCCGCTTTCAGGCCGTCGCCGTCCGGCAGGTCGAGGGTCACCACCACCCCGCGCTGGCTGTGCGCCAGGTCTTCGTACAGATGATAGTCATCGTTTTGCGAGGCGGCCTGCGAATCGGCAGGGGAGTCAAAGGCGATGGCGCCGTTCACCAGCGCGGAAAGGTTCTCCAGCTGCACTTTGGCCCCGCTCAGGCCGACGTCGGCTTTGATCCCGGAGACGTTCCAGAAACGGCTGCCTTTTTTCACCAGGTTGGTAAACCGGCGCTCGATCAGCACATCAATGGTGACCCCCTGGTTATTGTCATTCAGCGTGAAGTCATACACCCGCCCGACCGGGATCTTACGGAAGTAGACCAGCGAGCCGCTGCTCAGAGAGCCAAGGTCGGGCGCCTGCAGGTGGATCATCAGCTCGCCGTTGTTGATGCGGTATTTTGGCTGGGTGTCGAGGGCGACGAAGTGATCTTCGGGTTCGCCCTTGCCCGGCATCATGCCGATGTAGTTCCCGCCCACCAGGGCATCCAGTCCTGACACGCCGGCCAGAGAGGCTTTCGGCGTGACCAGCCAGAACTGCGTATCTTTGCGCAGCGCCTCTTTCATATCGCGTTTGATACTGGCGGAAACTTCAATTTTACTCAGGTCTTTACTGAGACTAATGTCCTGGACGGTACCGACTTCCACCCCCTGATAGCGGATAGGCGTCCGCCCCGGCACGATGCCGTTAGCAGACTGGAAATCGATAGTGATCGTCGATCCACGGTCGTCAAAGCTGGTCCAGATGAGCCAGGCGGCAATCAGCAGCGCGATGACCGGCAGCAGCCAGAATGGCGAGATACGACGTTTGGTTTTTATTCTGGCTTCAGTCTGCGAAGCGGGCGTTTCCTGACTCATGTGCGTCCCAAAGTAAGCGGCTGTCCAGCCATTCAACTGCAAGAATAGTTAAAATTACCGCGCCACCGAAGTAAACCGCGGCCGGCCCCATCGTAAAGGCGAGGAGCTGATCGCGATTGATTAGCGACATGGTGAGTGAGATAACAAACAGATCCAGCATCGACCAGCGGCCAATCCAGGTTATCAGCCGCAGCAGCAGGATGCGGGTGCGCAGCCCCTGCTCGCATTTGAATTGTATGCTGAGCAGCAGGGTAAATAACACTATAACTTTGGTGAATGGCACCAAAATACTGGCGATAAACACCACGCCGGCGATGGCGATATTGCTGCTGGCGAGGGAGATGATCCCGGAGAGGATGGTGTCTTCCTGGCGCGCGCCGTTAACGTAAATGATGGAGATCGGCAGCAGGTTGGCCGGTAAGAGCAAAATCAGCGAGGCAATCAGCGCCGCCCAGCTGCGCTGCAGGCTCTGCGGTCGGCGATGGTGCAGCGGCGTGTGGCAGCGCCGGCAGCGGCCGCGGGCGTCGCGGTAGCCGGTGTAGTGGCAGCCGGTGCAAACCTGCAGATTGTTATCGGCGCGGGTCGCCGGCCGTTCGGGATAGAATCGCTCCCACAGCTCTTCGACGTTCATATGGATAAGCGTCAGGATGCTCAGCAGCGTCAGGGAGATAAATGCCACGAGGCCGATGCCGGGCTGCAGAAAGGCGTAATCCTGCACCTTGATGGAGGCGACGCCGATGCCCACCAGATAGATATCCAGCATGACCCACTCCTTGAGCTTACCGAGCATTAGCAGCACCGGACGCAGGTTCATCCCCAGCACGTTGCCCAGCCACAGATAGCTAATCGAAACCACCAGCAGCACCGGGGCGACCACCGCGCAAAACAGCACCATCGCGGCGGTAAGCGGATCGCCCTGCGCGGTCATCTGCCAAATTCCATGCAGGACGTTGGCGTCAATGCGAACCCCCAGCAGGTGAAGGCGCAGCAGGGGTTCGGACCAGGCAAAGGGCATTAACAGCAGCATCGCCAGGGCCATGCTGCCCAGACGGGTCAACGACCAGTCCCGGCCATCGCGCACCTTCGCGTTACAGCGCGGACACCAGGCGCTTTGGTTGCGTTTAAGCACTGGTAAGCGAAAGAGCATGTCACACTGCGTACAGCGCTGATAATGCGCATAGGGAAGCGGTGTGCTCACGGCATGCACGACCATCTTATTCGCAGGCTTAAGGGTGGATGTTTTTATCGGCATTTAATACGTACAGGAATGAATGTATCCCACTATCTTAACCTATGAATGAATTCATCTTGAGCCCAAGCGCATTTAATGCTTATTTTAGTAGGCTGTACGTATCAGGCAGTAAGACAACCAAGTGAAGATATAATGAGCAAAACAGAATTTTACGCGGATTTGAACCGCGATTTCCAGGCATTAATGGCAGGTGAAACCAGTTTCCTGGCGATGATCGCCAATACCAGCGCGCTGCTGTTTGAACGACTGGGCGAGGTCAACTGGGCCGGTTTCTATCTTCTGGAAGGCGATACCCTGGTGCTGGGGCCGTTCCAGGGCAAACTGGCCTGCGTGCGGATCCCGGTCGGGCGCGGCGTATGCGGCGCGGCGGTGGCGCAAGCCCAGGTGCAGCGCGTCGAGGACGTCCACGCGTTTGACGGCCACATCGCCTGCGATGCCGCCAGTAATTCGGAAATTGTCTTCCCCCTGCGCGTGAACGACCAGATTATTGGCGTGCTGGATATCGACAGTCCGGCTTACGGCCGCTTCACTGCTGAAGATGAGCAGGGGTTGCGCACGCTGGTCGAGCATCTGGAAAAACTCATCGCGGCCACTGATTATCAAAAAATCTTTACCCGTGTCGTGGGATAATCAACGGATAACGTAGCATTTAGCGAGGACGTCATTATAATGTCGCCTGTTCATGCCTGCGGCTTGTTGGCTACGTCCGTTGTAATCAGGAAATTTCATGGAAAATCAACCTAAGTTGAATAGCAGTAAAGAAGTTATCGCCTTTCTGGCCGAACGTTTCCCTCAGTGCTTCAGCGCTGAAGGCGAAGCGCGCCCCCTGAAAATCGGAATTTTTCAGGATCTCGTTGAGCGAGTGGGTGGTGAGATGAATCTCAGCAAAACCCAGCTTCGCGCTGCATTACGTCTCTATACCTCGAGCTGGCGCTATCTCTACGGCGTAAAAGCCGGCGCTATCCGCGTTGACCTGGACGGCAACCCGTGCGGCGAACTGGAAGAGCAGCACATTGCCCATGCGCGTCAGCAGCTGGAAGAAGCGAAAGCTCGCGTTCAGGCGCAGCGCGCTGCCCAGCAGGCGAAAAAACGCGAAGCCGCTGCCGCTGCAGGCCAGCCGGATGAAGGCGTTCGCCGCGAGCGTAAACCGCGTCCTCAGCAGCCGCGTCGTAAAGAGGGTGCTGAACAGCGTAAACCGCGTCCTGTTGCAGCCAAAGCTCCGCGTGAAGAGCGTCTTACTCCGGTATCGGATGTTTCCGTTCTGACCGTCGGCCAGGCGCTGAAGGTAAAAGCAGGCAATAACGCAATGGACGCCACCGTTGTGGAAATCACCAAAGATGGCGTTCGTGTACAGCTGACTTCTGGTATGTCAATGATTGTACGCGCAGAACACCTGGTGTTCTGAAACGGAGGCCGGGCCAGGCATGAACACATTTTTTAAAATCACCGCGCTTGCGGGCCTGCTGGCAATAGCAGGCCATGCGTTCGCTGTTGATGAAATAACCCGGGCAGATCAAATCCCCGTGCTGAAAGAAGAGCCGCAGCACGCGACGGTGAGCGAGCGCGTGACATCGCGCTTTACCCGCTCTCACTACCGTCAGTTCGATCTCGACAACGCCTTCTCGGCAAAGATTTTTGACCGTTATCTGAACCTGCTGGATTACAGCCATAATGTGCTGCTGGCCAGCGATGTGGCGAAGTTCGCGGCGAAAAAAGACCAAATCGGCGACGAACTGCGCACCGGGAAACTGGACGTCTTCTATGACCTCTACAACCTGGCGCAGCAGCGCCGCTTCGAGCGCTATCAGTATGCGCTGAAGGTGCTGGAACGTCCGATGGACTTTACCGGCAACGATAATTTCAACCTTGACCGTTCCAAAGCGCCGTGGCCGAAAGACGAGGCCGAGCTGAACAAGCTGTGGGACGCCAAGGTGAAATTTGACCAGTTAAGCCTGAAGCTGGCGGGGAAAGACGATAAAGAGATCCGCGACACCTTAACCCGTCGCTATAAGTTCGCTATCCGTCGTCTGGCGCAAACCAACAGCGAAGATGTCTTCTCGCTGGCGATGACCGCCTTCGCCCGCGAAATCGACCCGCACACCAACTATCTGTCGCCGCGCAATACCGAGCAGTTCAACACCGAGATGAGTCTCTCACTCGAAGGGATCGGCGCTGTGCTGCAGATGGATGATGACTACACGGTCATTAATTCGCTGGTGGCGGGTGGTCCGGCTGCGAAGAGCAAAGCGATCAGCGTCGGCGACCGCATTGTCGGCGTCGGCCAGACCGGGAAGTCGATGGTCGATGTCATTGGCTGGCGTCTGGATGACGTCGTGGCGCTGATTAAAGGGCCGAAGGGCAGCAAGGTTCGCCTTGAGATCCTGCCGGCCGGCAAAGGGGCCAAGACGCGTATCGTCACCCTGACCCGAGAACGCATCCGTCTGGAAGACCGCGCGGTGAAGATGTCGGTGAAAACCGTCGGTAAAGAAAAAGTCGGCGTGCTGGATATCCCGGGCTTTTACGTCGGCCTGACCGATGACGTGAAAGTGCAGCTGCAGAAGCTGGAAAAACAGAACGTCAGCAGCGTGGTTATCGATCTGCGCAGCAACGGCGGCGGGGCGCTGACCGAAGCGGTATCGCTCTCGGGGCTGTTTATTCCGTCCGGCCCGGTGGTGCAGGTGCGGGATAACAATGGCAAGGTGCGCGAAGACAGCGATAACGATGGCGTAGTCTATTACAAAGGGCCGCTGGTGGTGCTGGTTGACCGCTTTAGCGCCTCAGCGTCTGAGATCTTTGCCGCCGCAATGCAGGATTATGGCCGCGCGCTGATCGTTGGCGAGCCGACCTTCGGTAAAGGTACCGTACAGCAGTATCGCTCGTTGAATCGTATCTACGATCAGATGCTGCGTCCGGACTGGCCGGCGTTAGGTTCCGTTCAGTACACCATCCAGAAGTTCTACCGCATTAACGGCGGCAGTACTCAGCGCAAAGGCGTAACGCCGGATATCATGATGCCAACCGGAAATGAAGATCGCGAAACCGGCGAGCAGTATGAAGACAACGCGCTGCCGTGGGATAGCATCAACGCGGCCACCTACGTGAAGTCCGGGGACCTCGCCCCGTTTGGACCGGAACTGCTCAAGCGCCACGACGAGCGTATTGCCCAGGATCCTGAGTTCCAGTACATCATAAAGGATATTGCCCGTTATAACGCGATGAAGGACAAGCGTAACATCGTCTCTCTGAACTACGCGCAGCGTGAAAAAGAGAACGAAGAGGATGATGCGATTCGTCTGGCGCGGATTAACGATCGCCTGAAACGCGAAGGCAAACCGCCGCTGAAAAAACTGGACGATCTGCCGAAGGATTACCAGGAGCCGGATCCGTATCTTGATGAAACGGTCCATATCGCGGTAGACCTGGCGCATCTCGAAAAAGCGCGCCCGGCGGTGGAACCGCCGGCCAGCCAATAAGTCGCCAACGGGCACCCTGAGAGGTGCCCGTTTTTTTATGCGCCTGGTCATCGCCATTCAGCTCATCTAACAAAATGTCAACCTGCTCTGCCGCTGTCAGCAAGATGCTACAAAATGTAAAGTTGTGTTTTTATCGTGACTTAGCGGGGGCTGATGGTTGAAAATTGCAGCCTGACCCATACGATGTGTGTAATCGCATAGTGCGTTTTGTTAAATTGAGGTAAAAAGAAAATTATGATGCGAATCGCGCTTTTCCTGCTGACGAACCTGGCAGTGATGGTCGTGTTCGGGCTGGTGTTAAGCCTCACGGGGATCCAATCCAGCAGCATGACCGGTCTGTTGATTATGGCCCTGCTGTTCGGCTTCGGTGGTTCTATCGTTTCGCTGATGATGTCGAAATGGATGGCGCTGAAGTCTGTGGGTGGGGAAGTGATCGAGCAGCCGCGCAACGAAACGGAACGCTGGCTGATGAACACCGTTGCGCAGCAGGCGCAGCAGGCGGGCATTGCCATGCCGCAGGTGGCTATCTATCACGCCCCTGACATCAACGCCTTCGCTACCGGCGCGCGTCGCGACGCCTCGCTGGTCGCCGTCAGTACCGGGCTGTTGCAAAACATGAGCCGTGATGAAGCGGAAGCGGTCATCGCCCATGAAATCAGCCACATCGCCAATGGCGATATGGTCACCATGACGCTGATCCAGGGGGTGGTAAACACCTTCGTTATCTTTATCTCCCGCGTTATCGCGCAGATTGCGGCCGGTTTCCTCGGCGGCAACCGGGAAGATGAAGGCGAGAGCAGCAATGGCAACCCGCTGATCTACTTCGCCGTCGCCACGGTGCTGGAGCTGGTGTTCGGTATTCTGGCCAGCATTATCACCATGTGGTTCTCTCGTCATCGCGAGTTCCATGCTGATGCCGGCTCGGCGCGCCTGGTGGGCCGCGAGAAGATGATTGCCGCCCTGCAGCGTCTGAAAACCAGCTATGAGCCGCAGGAAGCCAGCAGCATGATGGCGTTCTGCATTAATGGTAAAGCGAAATCCATGAGCGAGCTGTTTATGACCCACCCGCCGCTGGACAAGCGTATTGAAGCCCTGCGTAGCGGTGAATATCTGAAATAGTCCGTCATCTGACGCTGAAAATAAAAATCCGCAGCCCGAAGGCTGCGGATTTTTTTTGTCCTTCATCGTCAGGCTGCGCGCGGCTGGGTGACGCGCAGACCGCTAATCAGCGCCGCGACGGTCGCCAGGATGCCGGCCAGCAGCAGGGCGGTGTGGGTGCCGCTGTTGCCGAGCAGGTTGAACAGCAGGGCCACCAGCGCGGCGCCGGTGCTCTGGCCGAGCAGGCGAGCGGTGCCCAGCATGCCGCTGGCGCCGCCGCTGCGATGGCTCGGCGCCGAGGCGACAATGGTGTGGTTGTTGGGCGACTGGAACAGCCCGAAGCCGGCGCCGCACAGCGCCATACGCCAGATAATATCCAGATCGGTGGGTGACGCCGGAAGCAGCGCCAGACCGAACAGGCCGCAGGCCATAACCAGCAGCCCAATGGCCCCCAGCAGCCCCGCATGGCATTTCTCGATTAAATAGCCGGCCAGCGGCGCCATCACCATCGTCGCCAGCGGCCACGGCGTCAGCAGCAGGCCGGTTTCCACTTCGCTGCGCCCCATCATCGTCTGCAGGAAGAAAGGCAGAGAGACCATCGCCAGCATCTGTGCGCAGAAGGAGCAGATGGAGGTGCAGATTGAGAGGGAGAAGAGCGGGATGCGCAGCAGATCGACCGGCAGCAGCGGGACGGGCATCGTGAGCTGACGGCGAACGAAGAAAAAGCCTACCACCAGCATAGCGGCGACCTCCGCCAGCACCAGCTGCGTGGACTGGCCCTGGGCGAAACCGCTCAGGGCGGTGATCAACAGCCCGAAGGTCAGCGCGTTCATGATGGCGCTCGGCAAATCGAAGCGGACGATTTTGCTGCGCGCGCTGTTGGGCGGCAGAAAGCGCATGGCCAGGACAAAGGCGACGATGCCGAGAGGCACGTTAATTAAAAACAGCCATTGCCATGAGGCGAGGGAGAGGATGGCGGCGGCGATCGTCGGGCCTGCTGCCGAAGAGACGGCGACGACAAAGGAGTTGATACCCATGCCGCGACCGAGAAAGCGCTGCGGATAAATCAGGCGGATCAACGCCGTGTTTACGCTCATCAGCGCGGCGCCGCCCAGTCCCTGGGCGACGCGGGCGAAGGTCAGCATTTCGAGGCTGCGCGACAGGGCGCAGGCCAGCGAGGTAAAGATAAACACCACCAGGCCTATCTTATAGATACGGCGATAGCCGACCATGTCGCCGAGGAAAGAGAGCGGCAGCAGGGCGATAACAATGGCGATTTGGTAGGCGTTAACGATCCAGATTGAAGCCGCCGGCGAGGCGTTAAGATCGCTGGCGATGGTTGGCAGCGCGACGTTGGCGATAGCCCCGTCGAGCACGGCCATGGTCAGCCCAAGCACAATGGTCAGAATGGCGCCATAACGTTGCGGCAGCGGCACGCCATCGGATGAATTTTTATCCATGGTGAATATAAGTCTTGAATGAAACGGTTTTTTGAATGATGAGTTTAGCATTGATTATTCCGCAGTATGTCGCAGATTTGTAACGAAGTGGCAGAAGAATGATTGCGGCGCAGAGGCGGCGAATTTATAATAAAAACCGGTTCTAAATTTTATAAAACAGTTACGACGAGGTGATAAATGGCAGGTGCAGATTTGGATAAACAGCCAGATTCTGTCTCTTCGGTATTGAAGGTTTTCGGCATCCTGCAGGCGCTGGGTGAAGAGCGTGAAATTGGCATTACCGAACTGTCCCAGCGCGTCATGATGTCGAAAAGCACCGTTTATCGCTTTTTACAGACCATGAAATCACTGGGCTATGTGGCGCAGGAGGGAGAGTCTGAGAAATACTCCCTCACGCTCAAACTGTTCGAGCTCGGCGCGCGCGCGCTGCAGAACGTCGATCTGGTGCGCAGCGCCGATATTCAGATGCGGGAACTCTCCCGCCTGACGAAAGAGACTATCCATCTCGGCGCGCTGGATGAAGACAGTATTGTTTACATTCACAAGATTGATTCAATGTATAACCTGCGGATGTACTCGCGTATCGGCCGTCGCAACCCGCTGTACAGCACCGCGATTGGCAAGGTTCTGCTGGCGTGGCGCGATCGCAGCGAAGTGGAGCAGATCCTTGACGGCGTGGAGTATAAACGTAGCACCGAGCGGACCATCACCAGTACCGCTGAGTTGCTGAAGGTGCTGGATGGCGTTCGCGAGCAGGGGTATGGCGAAGATAACGAAGAGCAGGAAGAGGGGCTACGCTGCATCGGGGTACCGGTATTCGACCGTTTCGGCGTGGTCATCGCCGGGCTGAGTATCTCTTTCCCGACCTTACGTTTCTCTGAAGAACGTTTGCATGAATATGTGGCGATGCTGCACCAGGCGGCGCGCAAGATTTCTGAGCAGATGGGATATAACGACTACCCCTTCTGACACGGCGCTGAAGCATTCGGCGACCGCGGCGCTATCGTCGCGGTCGCCGGTTCGATCTTAGCCGTTATCGACGACGGTTGCGCTTTTACGCAGCAGCGGGCAGCTGCTGACGCCGATCACGCCGCTATTGGAATGCACATAAAGTGCGGTACTGACCCCACGGGCGGTGAGGTATTGACACTTCAGGCCGAGACCGCCGACGTTTTCTTCACTGTGGAATAATACCCCGTAGCCGCTTAATAATACGCCAATCCATAAGATAGCCACTACGACAATAGTACGAATGATTAATCGCATTGATGCCTCATTATTTGTAAGATCCTTGCCGTGATTTTGACACGAACACGTTTTGAAACAAGTCGATGATTCCTAAACTTGCCTTTCGTATTACAGTTAGCCGCGGTTTAAGAAGGCCGTGTTATCCTGGCGACATAAAGTACTGATGCGGAGAGTGGAGTGAAAAAATTACGGTGGGTTTTACTGATAGTCATCATAGCAGGCTGCCTGTTGCTGTGGACTCAGATGCTTAACGTAATGTGCGACCAGGATGTTCAGTTTTTCAGCGGCATTTGCACTATCAACAAATTTATCCCGTGGTAAGACATTTTTCTGACGACCGATTTCCTTCTGCGCCGCGGGTGGTAGAATGAACGCCTTCTCTTTGAGGTGGTGAAATGAGTGAGTTACTAAATCCTGGGATCTTAAATCTGGCATCGCTGGCCGTGTCTGTGGCGCTGCTGCTTGTCGGTCTGTTGTTATGGTTCTTCGTCAACCGCGCCAGCTCGCGGGCGAATGAGCAGATAGAACTGCTGCAGGCGCTGTTGGATCAGCAAAAGCGGCAGAATGCGCTGCTACGTCGCCTGTGCGAAGCCAGTGCGCCGGAAAAAGAGGACGTGGCTGAGCCGACCGTCGCCGGTAAGGCGAAAGGGGAGGACGAGTTTATCCGCCTGGTGGCAGAGCGCTAAGTACCTCGACAGGTGTGCATCATAAGATGCGCACCTGCATGATAGCGGGCGGTAATATCTTATTCTTATTCCATTATTCCTTTCTCAATGTACTATCGCCTTTTTTACACGCTGTAAATAAAGTGATCCCCGCCGCGTTTATTGTTGGATAACGTGACGCTGTCATCTTTTTTTCATTATTAAGGTGCAGAATTAGCACTATTTTTAGCGTGACGACTAACAGGTTTTATTATCACTACACTGGCGTCGCTTTAGCGATTTTTCGTTTGGGGTTATAACGAATTTTGCGCATCAATATTCATCACGGCCCGCCAGTCGCCTGTATACTGGCAGTTCGTATACGGACATACCTGGACGAAGCGAAGTTGTTGAGCTATGGTAAAAAAGTTGCCGTTACCGGGCTGCGCTCTTGCGTTATTGATAACCGCCATAGCGCCTTGCCAGGGGCGACAAACACGCATAAATGTGCAGGCGATCAAAGGATTACCTTATAATTTGTGCGAACGATCGAGACACGTTTAAAAATGGCTTGCCATTATTTACGTAGTGTGTGATAACACCTTTCGGGTTAAACGAGGTACAGTTCTGTTTATGTGTGGCATTTTCAGTAAAGAAGTCCTGAGTAAACACGTTGTCGTTGAATACCGCTTCTCTGCCGAACCTTAAATTAGTGCCTCATGCAGTTATGTGTCAGTTTTATCTATGTAAACGCCAGCAGGCGAAGAAAACAGTCTAAGGAATTTTGCAAATGGCAAAGATTAAAGGTCAAGTTAAGTGGTTCAACGAGTCTAAAGGTTTTGGTTTCATTACTCCGGCTGATGGCAGCAAAGACGTGTTCGTACACTTCTCCGCTATCCAGGGTAACGGCTTCAAAACTCTGGCTGAAGGCCAGAACGTTGAGTTCGAAATTCAGGACGGCCAGAAAGGTCCGGCTGCAGTTAACGTAACTGCTATCTGATACAAGACCACTCTTCTTGTATAAAAGCCTCGCCTGCGCGGGGCTTTTGCGTTTTTATTGCAAAGCATGTCATTTTTCCCCTTCTCGTCGCGTCTTGTTGCAAATACTCAACTTTATTAGCATTGTGTAGCAGTCTGTTTTGCTAATTTTCTGTTAAATCAGTTGGTTGCAAAACAATGCCGGAGCTATGGTGCTAAATAAAAAAATGAAGTCCGCCGCCAGCTTTACCCCGATTCGCTTCGGGTTACTCTGCGTGGCCATACTCGGTTGTCTGGGACTGCTATTGGCCCGCGTGGGCTGGCTGCAGATTATTTCCCCCGATAATCTGGTAAAACAAGAGGATATGCGTTCTCTGCGCGAAGAGCCCGTTGCGGTTGAGCGGGGAATGATCACCGACCGGGAAGGACGACCGCTGGCGGTGAGCGTTCCGGTCAGCGCAATCTGGATCGACCCGCAGACCACCATGGAGAAGGGCGGCGTCGGCTACGGACCCCGCTGGCAGGCGATGGCCGAAGCGCTGCATCTCAACCTCGGGGAACTGGCCCAGCGGGTACAGAGCCATCCTCACGCCCGCTTTCTCTATCTGGCGCGGCAGATCAATCCCGAGCAGGCGGCGTGGATTGATAAACTGCATCTGCCAGGCGTCTACCTACGCGATGAATCGCGGCGTTTCTATCCGGCAGGCCATGTGGCTGCCAATCTGCTGGGCTTTACCAATGTCGATAATCAGGGCATCGAAGGGGTGGAGAAAAGCTTCAACGCCCAGCTGACCGGTAAACCCGGGCGACGTCTGGTGCGGAAAGATAAACATGGCAATGTGATTGAGAACATTACCGAAGTACCGCCTGTGCCGGCGCATAATCTGCAGCTGAGTATCGATGAGCGCCTGCAGACGGTGACGGAAGATGCCCTCGACAACGCTGTTCGCTGGAATAAAGCCGAGTCCGGGGCGGCGGTGCTGATTAAAATCGATACCGGCGAGATCCTGGCGATGGCCAGCTATCCGGACTTCAATCCCAACAATCGCGATGCCGCAACGCTGGATGATTTTCGCAACCGGGCCATCAGCGATACCTTCGAGCCGGGGTCGACCGTCAAACCGCTGGTGATCATGACCGCGCTGCAGCAGGGGATTGTCCAGCCGGACAGCGTCGTGGACACTCATCCGTTTGTCCTCGACGGCCACCGTATCCGCGATGTCGGCTATTATCCGGAGCTGAGCCTGACCGGCATCCTGCAGAAATCCAGCGATACCGGCGTATCGCATCTCTCGCTCGCCATGCCGGTGCAGCATCTGATTGACACCTATACGGCTTTCGGCTTCGGCGAGCCGACGGGGTTGGGGTTGACCGGCGAAAGCGCCGGGCTGATGCCGCATCGTCGTTACTGGGGGCAACTGGATCGCGCCACCTTCGCTTTCGGCTATGGTTTGATGGTTACCCCGCTCCAGCTGGCGCACGTTTACGCCACCATCGGCGGCTTCGGCATACAACGACCGTTGTCGATCACCCGCATTGATCCGCCGGTGATTGGCACGCGCGTAATGCCGGAGAATATTGTTCACAGCGTGGAGCATATGATGGAGAGCGTGGCGCTCCCGGGCGGGGGCGGTACCAAAGCAGCGGTGCGCGACTACCGGGTGGCGGTAAAAACGGGGACGGCTAAGAAAATCGGTCCGGACGGCAAATATATCGACAAATATGTGGCCTATACCGCCGGCGTGGCGCCCGCCAGCCGTCCGCAGTTCGCGCTGGTTGTAGTGATGAACGACCCGAGCAATGGCTCCTATTACGGCGGGGCCGTTTCCGCCCCTGTATTCAGCCAGATTATGGGCGATGTCCTGCGGCTGGAGAACGTCATGCCGGACGGCATGCCACAAGGCGCAGAGAATCTGATCGTTATGCACGACAGCCACCCGCTGGCGCCGGCGCTGTAACAGTGGTCTGCAGGGGCGAATAGCGCTACACTTTCGCCCTTTCAGCGACACCGGAGCCGTCATGTCATACAGTTGCCCCCTTTGCCACGCGCCGCTCAGCCGTAGCGACAATCACTATTCCTGCCCGCAGCGGCACCAGTTCGATCTGGCGAAAGAGGGGTACGTCAATCTGCTACCGGTGCAGTTCAAACGGTCGCGCGATCCCGGCGACAGCGCTGAGATGATGCAGGCCCGCCGGGCGTTCCTCGACGCCGGGCATTATCAGCCGCTGCGGGACGCTATCGCTGAGCGACTGCGGCACGCTGCCCCTCAGGCATTACTGGATATCGGCTGCGGCGAAGGCTATTACACCCACGCATTTGCCGCCATCGCCAGCCGCAGCTGGGGGCTGGACGTGTCGAAGTCGGCAATCCGCGCGGCGGCGAAACGCTATCCGCAGGTGAATTTTTGCGTCGCCTCCAGCCAGCGGCTGCCATTCTCCGATAACAGCTTCGATGCGGTGGTGCGCATTTACGCCCCCTGCAACGCCGGTGAGCTGGCGCGGGTGGTGCGGCCCGGCGGATGGGTGATCACTGCCACGCCGGGCCCTCGCCATCTGCTGGAGCTGAAAGGGCTGATTTACGATGAGATCCGCCTGCATGAGCTGAAGACGGAAGCGATGCCGGGGTTCCGCCTGGATGCTCAGCAGCAGCTGGCTTATCCGATGACCCTGACGGGAAGTGAAGCGCAGGCCCTGCTGCAGATGACGCCGTTCGCGTGGCGGGCCAAAGCCGAAGTGCATGACGCGCTGCGTCAGCAGGCGACCTTTGGCTGCCAGACCGATTTTATGATCCATTGCTGGCAGCGTGAGGAGTAAAGCTTAACCGGCGAAATGGCTCCAGAGAATTTCGCTGCCGATGCCAATCAGTACGATACCGCCGAGAATTTCGGCCCGCTTGCCCAGCAGCGGGCCGATAAAGCGACCCACCATGATCCCCAGCGTCGACATGATAAAGGTGGCGCAGCCGATCGCCAGCGCGGTGGTCACAATGCTGACCTGCAGGAAGGCCAGACCGACGCCGACGGCCATCGCGTCAAGGCTGGTGGCGAAGGCGGTGGTGACCAGCAGCCAGAAGCCATGCCGGCGAGGCGCCTCGCACGCCTCGTCGCTATCGCCGCGAAGCCCTTCGACAATCATCCGCCCGCCGAGAAACACCAGCAGAATAAAAGCAATCCAGTGATTCCACTCGAGCACAAACTGGCTGGCCAGCATGCCCAGTCCCCAGCCGACCAGCGGCGTCAGGGTTTCAATGGCGCCAAAAATCAGCCCGGTGCGTACAGCTTCTGAGAATTTGGGTTTATGCAGGGTGGCGCCTTTGCCGATAGAGGCCGCGAAGGCGTCCATAGACATGCCGAAAGCGAGAAGAAGGGTTGCGGATAAATTCATGTGCCTGTCCTGACCGGGGATAATCCATATGACACATCGCTGCCCCCAGTAAATATACGCGGAGCCGCTCAATGGCTGAGCAATACGTACAGCAGTGATGTATCTATGGTCTCGCCTGATTGAATCACTTCAACCCGTACGTGCCACGTTTTGCAACGAGTATGTTGACACGTACATTTCCTGACGGGCAGGAAATCGGCTACTCCCCAACGACGGGCGCAACCTTAACATATTTTTAGAATATAAAACAATAACTGAAGAGGGCTATTTTAATAACCAAATGATAACGATTTTCATTTGAATTTATAAGTAAATAAATAGTTAATGAAAAACAGAAGGGCAGAGGGGGAAATATAGCCATGGCTATATAATTCCCCAGACGAAATCTGAAAAAACATAGCGTTGGCTATATTTTTAACTCATTGAGTTGAAACGAGAAGTTTGTATATTTTCTCCAGATCGTCGATATTTCGTACGCGAATCAGCAGCCGCCGTTGCTCTAATTGCATCACCAGTACGCCGTCTTCGGATAAATTTATCTCTTTAATTCGCTGATATTCTATCCACACGTTGGCGAAGAAAAAGCCGCGTGGTTTAAAAATGATTTTCGGCGTACGGATCCAGAATAAATAGAGTCCCATCAGCGCCAGCGCAGATAATAGCCAGGTGGTGATCGCGGTGCCGTGCTGGGTGATGTTGTTATAGATCAGAATGGCGATGAGGCCGACAAAGATCATGCCGTCAACGCGGCTGCGGCGAAGCAGGGGGATGGCCAGCAGCACCGGGCCGTTGCGCCTCGGCATAATAAACTGGTCATACACCGCGTAGGCCAGTAGCGCAAGGATAAACAGGATGATCACCAGGTCCGTGAATGTCATTGCTTTGCGTTCCTCCTGATAAAAAAAAGCCGGGGGCAAGCCCCCGGCGTACAACCTGGAAATTACAGACCCAGCAGACCGACAGCGTAGCCCGCGATACCGATGACAAAGAAGCCAACGATGATCCACAGCGGGTTAACTTTCTTACGCAGCAGCCACATACAGGCGAAGGTCAACAGCAGCGGTACCAGGCCCGGCATCAGCTGGTCGAGGATCGTCTGCACCGTGGTGACGTGAACCTGTCCGTCAGAGCCGGTGATTTTTGACACCACCATCGGAATGTTCACGTGCGTCCACTTGTTAACCAGCGCCCCCATGACAAACAGGCCGAGGATTGACGCCCCCTCAGTCAGTTTCTGCAGGAAGCCGCCGCCCATATCTTTCACGATGTCTACGCCTTTGCGGTAACCGTAGGCGACGCCATAGTAGCGGGTCAGTAGTCGCACCGCGTTGAACAGGATAAAGAACAGCAGTGGTCCGAGCAGGCTTCCGCTCATCGCGATCCCGGCGCCTAAGGCCGCGAACACCGGACGCACCGTACCCCAGAAGATCGGGTCGCCGACGCCGGCCAGCGGCCCCATCAGACCGACTTTGATGCCGTTGATGGCGCCATCGTCAATCTCTGCGCCATTGGCGCGCTGCTCTTCCATCGCCAGCGTTACGCCCAGTACCGGCGCGGCAACGTAAGGATGGGTATTGAAGAACTCAAGGTGACGCTTAATCGCCTGCTTACGCGCATCGTTGTTCTCCGGGTAGAGACGACGAATCGCCGGAACCATAGAGAAGCAGAAGCCCAGCGCCTGCATACGTTCGAAGTTCCATGAACCCTGGAACAGGTTAGAACGAATGAACACGCCACGAATATCACTCTGAGTGAGTTTTTTCTCGGTGGTATTTTTAGTCATATCAACCATTTCGCTCACCTGTTAGTCCAGTTCGTTATCGAGATCGTTGTTACCAGCCGCCTGAGCCGGGGCACCGGCGACGCGGTTATATTTCGGGCTCAGCTGGATGTAGAGGATTGCCATGACCGCGCCAATCACGCCCAGGGCCACCAGGTTGAAGTTGGTGAAGGCGGCGGTGACGAAGCCGAGGTAGAAGAACGGCATCAGGTAGCCAGCGCGCATCATATTGATGACCATCGCGTAACCCACAACCACGATCATGCCGCCGGCGATGTTCAGGCCGCTGGTAACCACTTCAGGAATCGCATTCAGCAGGCCCTGGACTTCGCTGGTACCGACGGAAATGGCCACGATGACGGCCGGGATAGCGATACGCATCGCCTGCAGGAACAGGGATGAGACGTGCAGCCACGACAGGGCGGTCAGGTTGCCATTCTCCGCCGCTTTATCCGCTGCGTGCTGGAAGGCTACGGTGATGGTACGCACGATGATGGTCAGCACCTGGCCTGCAGCCGCCAGCGGGATAGCCAGCGCGATGCCGGCGCCGATGCTCTGATGGCCGGCAATAACCAGAACGGTGGAAATAATGGACGCCAGCGCGGCATCAGGGGCAACCGCCGCACCGATGTTCATCCAGCCCAGGGCGATCATTTCCAGCGTACCGCCGATGATAATACCGGTTTTCATATCGCCGAGAACGGCGCCGATCAGCGTACAGGCGACCAGAGGACGGTGGAACTGAAATTCATCAAGCACCGACTCCATACCCGCAATACACGCGACGATGAACACCAGCACAATCTGAAGAAGGGTAATCTCCATTGTACTTCTCCTGTTGATTAAGTCTTAAAGTGAAAACTGGGGCGCGATCGTCCGGGTTATTTATCAACCTTGGCGATCAGATCCATCATTTTCAGTTTCGGGTCGGTGGACACTTTACGTGCCTCCAGCTCGATACCGCGTGCGTTCAGCTTGTTAAACGCCTCAATATCTTTGGCATCGACCGAAATCGCGTTGTTAACCTGGGTTTTGCCCTGGCGGAACGCCATACCGCCGATGTTGACGCTGGTGATTTTCACGCCGCCCTCGACGACGCGCTCAACGTCGGTCGGGTTAGTAAACAGCAGCATCACGCGCTGTCCGGCGTACATCGGGTTGTTGTAGACGCGGATCATTTTGGCGACGTCCACCACGTGAGCGGTGACGCCCGGCGGCGCAACCTGGGTCAACAGGGTTTTGCGCACGGTATCCGCGGCGACTTCGTCGCTGACGACGATGATGCGGGTGACGTTGGTCTCTTTGGTCCAGCGGGTGGCGACCTGACCATGGATCAGGCGGTCGTCGATACGCGCAAGGCCAATGACCATGTAGTCATTCGGGCCCATCGGTTTGGCCGGGGCGGCGGCTTTTGGCGCCGCGGCAGGAGCGGGCGCAGGGGCCGCTTTTTCCACCGGTTTGGCCTTCAGCGCTTTCACGCCTTCGCTGCCGGTCTCTACCGCTAAGGCGACCAGCTCATCAAAGGAAGGATCGTCATCGCGGGCCATGAAGGTTTCCACCAGCATCGGGATGTTGACGCCGGCGATAACTTCGTAGTGCTCTTTATCGACGACAATGCGGCTCGCAGCGTTGAACGGGCTGCCTCCCCATGTATCGACGAGAAACAGCACGCCTTTACTGGTATCCAGTTTTGCCAACTGGGCATTGTATTTCTCGATCAGCGTTTCGGCGTTTTCACCCGGAACGAAATCGATCCAGCCAACGTTTTCCTGCTCGCCCAACAGCATCTCTGCTGTTTTCAGCAGCTGTTCTGCAGCCCAACCATGTGTGCCTATTACAATAGCAATCGTCACTTGCTACCTCCTTTATTATCGTGAATGCATCATCTGCTTTGATACATCCTGAATCACTCTTGAGGACAAAATCGATTCAGTTAGGGTGTAAGATAGAAAATAGTTACTACCGCGAATTATTTTAGACAGTGAAAAAATAATTAATGTGATGAAGATCCGTTAATCAGGCATCGCCTGGTAATAATTTTGCAGCGCAAAAAATAGCCTTAGTTATTGCAAATTCAGGTAAATCTTTTCCAATTTCGATCTATATTTTGCTATGTTTAACTTCCGTTTAATTACTCAGGAGTATAGGGCATAGCCCGCAGTATGGACCGTCATCGACGTCTTTTCACTTTCTGGCACCTGGTTGCCACCTCCACGCATCACGCTTATCTCTCAGCATCTATTGTCGCGTCCGTGCATGACATGGCGATGACTGACGTTGCCGCTAACCGGAGTCGCACATGGAATTGTTAATGGATCCCTCAATCTGGGCCGGCCTGTTGACGCTTATCGTTCTGGAAATTGTGCTCGGTATCGATAACCTGGTGTTTATTGCCATCCTGGCGGACAAGCTGCCGCCGAAGCAGCGTGATAAAGCGCGACTGATCGGCCTGTCGCTGGCGCTGGTGATGCGCCTGGGGCTGCTGTCGGTGATCTCCTGGATGGTGACGCTGACTAAGCCGCTGATTACTATCGCCGATTTCTCCTTTTCCGGGCGTGACCTCATCATGCTGCTCGGCGGGATCTTCTTGCTGTTCAAGGCGACAACCGAGCTGCATGAACGGCTGGAAAACCGCCAGCATGACGCCGGTCACGGGAAAGGCTATGCCAGTTTCTGGGTGGTGGTACTGCAGATCGTGGTGCTGGATGCTGTCTTCTCTCTGGATGCGGTGATCACCGCGGTCGGGATGGTGAACCATCTGCCGGTGATGATGGCGGCGGTCGTGATCGCGATGATTATGATGCTGCTGGCGTCGAAGCCGTTGACGCGCTTTGTCAACCAGCACCCGACGGTGGTGGTGCTCTGTCTGAGCTTCCTGTTGATGATCGGCCTGAGCCTGGTGGCGGAAGGGTTTGGCTTCCATATTCCGAAAGGGTACCTGTACGCGGCGATCGGTTTCTCGATCATCATTGAGTTCTTTAACCAGGTGGCGCGCCGCAACTTTGTTCGTCACCAGTCGACGCTGCCGCTGCGCGCCCGTACCGCGGATGCGATCCTGCGCCTGATGGGCGGCCGTAAACAGGCCTCCGTCAACCATGACGCCGACAGCCCGGCGTCGGTGCCGGTACCGGAGGGCGCCTTTGCGGAAGAAGAGCGCTACATGATTAACGGCGTGCTGACGCTGGCTCAGCGCTCTCTGCGCAGCATCATGACCCCGCGCGGGGAAATCAGCTGGGTGGACGCTGAGCAGAGTGAAGATGAAATTCGCCGTCAGCTGCTTTCGTCGCCGCACAGTCTGTTCCCGGTCTGCCGCGGAGAACTGGACGAAATCATTGGCATCGTGCGGGCGAAAGAGATGCTGGTGGCCCTGGAGTCGGGCGAAAACGTCGCGGCGCTGGCCTCCGCCTCTCCGGCGATTGTGGTGCCTGAAACGCTGGACCCGATCAATCTGCTCGGCGTCCTGCGTCGCGCGCGCGGCAGTTTCGTCATCGTGACCAATGAATTTGGCGTGGTACAGGGGCTGGTGACGCCGCTGGATGTCCTGGAAGCGATCGCCGGTGAATTCCCGGACGCCGATGAGACGCCGGAGATCGTTATCGATGGCGACGGCTGGCTTATTAAGGGGTCGACCGACCTGCATGCGCTGCAGCAGGCGCTGGGGCTGGATCCGCTGATCAATGACGATGAGGATATTGCCACCGTTGCCGGTCTGGTGATCTCCGCCAATGGCCATATCCCGCGCATTGGCGACGTGGTGTCGCTGCCGCCGCTGCATTTCACCGTGGTGGAAGCGAATGACTACCGGGTCGATCTGGTACGCGCGGTGGTCACCCGTCCGCCGAGCGACGAAGAAGAGTAATCGTCCTGCGCGCCGGTCCCCGTGGGGGCCGGCGAGTTATTCTGTTGCCTCTTGACTGGCCAGCCACGCCGGGAACGCCTCCACCGGCATCGGCCGCGCATAATAAAACCCCTGCAGCACATCGACGCCGTGGTTTCTGAGGTAGCTTTCCTGCTCCAGCGTCTCCACCCCTTCGGCAACGGTAATAATATTCAGCCGGTTGGCTAGGGAGATAATGATATCGGTCACCGTGGCATTGACGCTGTCTATCCCCACCGAGCTGGTAAACGAGCGGTCAATCTTCAGCACGTCCGGGCGCAGTTTTTCCAGCCATGAGAGCGAACTGTTGCCGGTGCCAAAGTCATCGATCGCCAGCTGTACGCCTTTCAGGTGCAGATCTTCGGCCATATGCTGGTCGCCATCCTGCAGGACATCGCGTTCGGTCAGCTCGACCACCAACTGCTGTACCGGGTTCATGCTGAACCAGTAATTATGCAGGTCATGCAGCAGTAAGCCGTTGGCGAAGTGGCGGGCAGCGACGTTAATGGCGATATGAAATTGGCGGTCGCTGGGAAAAACATCCAGACGGCGGGCGGTTTCGGCAATGACGTAGCGGGTGAGGGGGATGATCAGATTGTCCCCTTCGGCGATGGGAATAAACACCTCCGGCGAAATCGCTCCGCGGCGAGGGTTGTTCCAGCGCAGCAGGATCTCCACCCCGCAGCAGCGGCCGCTGCGCGCATCCTGCAGCGGCTGGCACCAGAGGGCAAACTCCCGGGCGGAAATACCGAGGCTTATCTCCCGCGAGAAGCTCATTCTTCCGGCGGTGGCCAGCCAGGCGATGCCGGTCATTAGCAGGCTGAAGATCAGCGCCAGCGGCAGCTCGCCGGGCAGTTCTTCGAGGGCGATTGTCGAGGCGCCAGGGCCGTTGATGTTGATGGTAAACGGAAACTCGCCAGAGCGTAGGCGATAAATCACCGTTCCCTGCGGGGTATGCGTTTTATCGAGAAGCCCATCGCGGCTGCTAAAATAACGATCGCCAACCTGCAGGCTGACGTCGCTTATCAGGGATGATTTTTCGTTGAGAATTAAGGTCCCCAGCAGCTCGATATTGACAATCAACATCACGCCGTCCTGGCCGCTTTCCGGGGTGGGGTACCACTGGATCAATACCGGCGTCCCTTTAAGCAGCGATTTTTCGGTTGAAAAGAGTAATAAGGGATGGGGGGCTGGCAGCGAGGGCTGCAGCTGGTGTAAATCCGCCTGCCGTGGCCCGAAAATACTCGAACAGTAAACGATACCGTCCGTCACGAGGACGACGGAACGAACGGTCTGCAACGAGGCTGCCATTTTGCGCAGGGTCAGATGGATATCCGGGCAGCGTTTGCCCACCAGAGGAAGCAGGGTGGTGCGCTCCGCGCTCAGCGGGCGCAGGATGTTATTCAGCGCCGCCACCCGCTGGCTGGCGGCCGTGCGGATATAGTCTTCATTTTCGCTACGCTGCGAAATAAATCGAATGGCTAAGGTGGCGCCCAGGGTCACCAGGGCGACCAGCAGGCAGACTATAATGCGTTTGCGGCGATAGGCCGTAATGACTTTTTGTGCAGTCTGCATGTGCGACACCCTGTCGACAGGACGAGAGGTTAAGCGTGGCTTATTTAATAGAGCAATTGTAGTGGCAGAATATCGCCAGGTATAGAAAAAAGAAAATGCGCCACGGAGGGCGCATCAGGAAGGCAGGGGCTTTTAGTTACCCTCGCTCCGCGCCTGCGCCCCGGGAGGCGGCAGGCGAAAGCCAACATGTTAGTCACACTGAACTTTAATCGCCAGGCCGCCTCGCGAGGTTTCGCGGTACTTGGCGTTCATGTCTTTGCCGGTTTCGTACATGGTCTCGATCACTTTATCGAGCGAGACGCGCGGTTCGCTGGTGCGGCGCATCGCCATCCGCGCGGCGTTGATCGCTTTCACGGAGGCGATGGCGTTACGTTCTATGCACGGCACCTGTACCTGGCCGGCGACCGGGTCGCAGGTCAGGCCGAGGTTGTGTTCCATACCGATCTCCGCCGCCACGCAGACCTGCTCCGGGCTGGCGCCGAGCAGTTCAGCCAGACCCGCCGCCGCCATCGAGCAGGCGACGCCCACTTCGCCCTGACAGCCGACTTCGGCGCCGGAAATGGAGGCATTCATCTTGTACAGCGCGCCGATCGCACCGCAGGCCATAAAGTAGCGGATATAGATCTCCGGGCTGACGGATTCGATAAAGTGATCGTAATAGGCGAGTACCGCCGGAACGATGCCGCAGGCGCCGTTGGTCGGCGCGGTCACCACGCGACCGCCGGCGGCGTTCTCTTCATTGACCGCCAGCGCGAACATGTTGACCCAGTCAACGACGTTCATCGGATCGCTGGAGAGCTTATCGCTGGCCACCAGCAGACGACGCAGCGCCGAGGCGCGACGCGGCACGCGCAGCGGGCCAGGCAGCACGCCTTCGGTGTTCATGCCGCGGTCGATACAGGCGCGCATGGTCTGCCAGACATTAGCGAAATAGTCCTCGATCTCTTTTTTGCTGTGCAGCGCCAGCTCGTTCTGCATCACCATCCCGGAGAGCGACAGGCCGGTCTCTTTGCAGTAGGCCAGCATTTCCTGCGCCGATTTAAACGGGTAGGGCACCTGTAGTTCGTTGGCGTTTTCTTTGCCGAAGTGCTCTTCGTCGACGATAAAGCCGCCGCCAATCGAGTAATAGGTCTTGCAGTAGATCTCTTTCTCGCCGGCCCAGGCATGAATGGTCATGCCGTTTTCGTGCAGCGGCAGATTGTCGCTGCGAAAACGCATGCCGTCATCCGCCGGGAAGTCGACTTCGTGCTGACCGTTGGCCAGCAGCAGACGGCCGCGTGTCTCGACGTCACGGATAAATGCCGGTATCGCGTCTATATCGACCGTATCGGGCTGATTGCCCGCCAGTCCCATGATAATGGCGATGTCCGTATGGTGGCCTTTGCCGGTTAATGACAGCGAACCGTAGACGTCAACCGCCACGCGGGTCACTGCATTAAGCAATCCTTTTTCGACCAGGTCATCGACGAACTGTTTACCGGCCTTCATCGGGCCAACAGTGTGGGAAGATGAGGGACCAATCCCCACCTTGAACATGTCGAATAGACTAATCACGATAATACTCCTGACAGGGTTACCGCGGGTGCGGTAACGATGTAATAACTGCGCATAGTGTAAGAGGGAAGCGCCCTGTCAGTTCAACTATTCACATGAATTAAACTAATGGATAACCGCGATTTTACTAATAGTGAGAGCGCCCTCTCATAATCAGTATAGCTAAGGGCGCGCGCCTATTTGCAGCGCCAGCTCGCGAATGATCCCGGCGGTCATCCCCCAGACAAAATAATGCTGGTACCAGGAGAGCCAGACGCGGTGGTCGTTGCCCCGGCGGTGGATATCGAGCGGATGATAGCGCCCGAGACGCAGGGCCTCGGCGAGCGGCATTTCAAATACCGCGGAGACTTCGTCCTGGCTGGCGTGATAGTGCAGATCCGGCGGAATAATACCCACCACCGGCGTCACCTGGAAGCCGGTGACGCTGTCCACCGGCGGCAGAACGCCAATCACCTCAACCGTCTCCGGCGGGATCGCCACCTCTTCCTGGGCTTCGCGCAGAGCGGCGGCGATAAGGGTCGCATCGGTATTATCTACCGCCCCGCCGGGAAAGGCGACCTGGCCGGCGTGCTTGCGCAGCAGCGGCGAGCGCTGGGTCAGCAGCAGGCCAGGCTGCGGCCGGCGCACGATCGGCACCAGTACCGCCGCCTGCCGCTGATTGAGCGCATGGCGCGAAGGCTGAGGGCGCAGCAGCTGGAAGCGGGACAGAAAATCATCCAGATTGAGGGCGTGGTCCGCCATGGTCTAGTTCTCCAGTTGGTGCAGAATACGATTAACTTTATCAAAAGTTTCCTGATATTCCGCATCTTCCTCGCTGTCCGCGACGATACCGCCCCCGGCGGAGCAATACAGTTGCCCCTGCCAGGCCGTCAGGGTGCGAATGGTGATGCTGGTATCCATATTGCCGCAATAGCTCAGATAGCCGACGCTCCCGCACCAGGCGTTGCGTCGCTGGGGTTCCAGTTCATCAATAATCTCCATCGCCCGTACCTTCGGCGCGCCGGTGATCGACCCTCCGGGGAAGGCGGCGCGCAGCAGATCGCTGGCATGAAGCGTCGCCGGCAGGCGGGCGGTGATGGTGCTGACCAGATGATGGACCGCCGGGAACGGCTCCACCACGAACAGCTCGGGGACCCGCACGCTGCCCGGGACGGCGACGCGGCCGATATCGTTGCGCATCAGGTCGACAATCATTAAATTCTCAGCGCGGTCTTTCGGCGAGTTAGCCAGCTTCTCCGCCTGCTGCGCATCCGCCAGCGGCGAATCGAGCCGCGGCAGGGTGCCCTTAATCGGGCGCGTCTGGATCTCACCCTGGCGGAGCTGAATAAATCGCTCCGGCGACAGGCTTAAAATTGCCCCTTCCGCAAGGCGGATGAAGGCGCTAAAGGGGGCGCGGTTGGCGGCGTTCAGCCGGCGGAAGGCCAGCCATTCATCCCCGACGTAGCGGGCCTGAAAACGCTGGGCGAGGTTGACCTGATAGCAGTCACCGCTGCGCAGATAGGCCTGCACCTGACGAAATTTCTCGCCGTACTGCTGGCGGCTCATATTTGACTGCCAGGCCGAGGTCAGGGCGAAGGTTTCACCCGGCGCCGGCGTTTGCGCCTCCAGCCACTGCAGACGCTGCTGCGGGTCGTCATAGCTGAGCAGCGACACCTGCTGGCGCTGATGGTCGACGATCAGCGCCCAGTCATAAATCCCCACCGCCATATCCGGCAGCGCGATATCGGCCTGCGCGGCAGCGGGAAGTCGCTCAAAACGGCGGCCCAGATCGTAACCGAAAAGCCCCAGAGCGCCGCCAAGAAACGGCAGATCCTCATGGGGCTGCGGCGTGAACGGCTGACGATCCAGCTGCTGCTGAAGCAGTTGCAGCGGATCGTCAGCCGAGACACAAACGGTCTCGCCGTCATCGATCCAGGTCTGTTCACCGCGCGTCAGCAACGTGGCGCGCGGGGCCGCCACCAGGATATCAAAACGGTTATGCGGATGGTCGGCAAAGCCGGAATGCAGCAGCATCGCCCAGGGCGTGGCGCTTAACGGCGTAAAATAGTATTCGGCGGCATCCGGGCGCCAGGGCAGGGTAATAATCGCGGGGGACAACATCTTTCTCGATCCTGAACGTTACCGTCCCTCTGGCGTAGGCGGGGACGGCGTGAAATAATTACGCCCCACAATGTAGCAGGAGTACAAGATGTTTGCAGGTTTACCTTCGCTGAGCCACGAGCAACAGCAAAAAGCGGTCGAACGTATCCAGGAACTGATGGCCCAGGGGATGAGCAGCGGCCAGGCGATTGCCCTGGTGGCGGAAGAGCTACGCGCGACGCATACCGGCGAACGGATCGTCGCGCGCTTTGAAGATGAAGACGAAGACGAGTAATTACACCGCGGCGATGATTTTGATCTCAACTTTATATTGCGGGTTCATCAGCGTCGCTTCCACCGTGCAGCGCACCGGGGCGTGACCGGCTACCACCCAGGCGTCCCAGGCTTTATTCATCGCCGCAAAGTCGCTTTTGTCGGCAAGGAAAATAGTGGCGTCAAGAATACGCGACTTGTCGCTGCCCTGTTTTTCCAGCACCGCGTCAATCTGCGCCAGGGTGTTGGCAGTCTGCTCGAAGGCATCGGCATCAAGATTCGCTGGTACGCCGGTGTAGTAAAGGGTCTGATTGTGGATCACCACATCTGACCAGCGGGCTTCGGCATCAATACGCGTAATTGTCATTTCTCATTCCTCTTTGAGCATTCCATTCGGCAGCGGCAAGACTGCCATAATGTTCCGCTCGCGTCACTACCCGGACTGGCGAAACGCCGTCCTCCCTGACATAATCACTGTCCAAATAACCAGGGGGCAATGTGATCGACGATTTTGCAGCAGACGGCCAGCTAGCCAAAGCCATACCGGGATTTAAACCGCGCGAGCCGCAGCGCCAGATGGCGGTGGCGGTCAGCGAAGCGATTGAGGCCTCCCGGCCGCTGGTGGTGGAAGCGGGGACCGGAACCGGTAAAACCTACGCTTACCTGGCGCCGGCGCTGCGGGCGAAAAAAAAGGTGATTATCTCCACCGGGTCGAAAGCGCTGCAGGATCAGCTCTACAGCCGCGATCTGCCCACCGTCGCCAAAGCGCTCAAATTCACCGGCAAACTGGCGCTGCTAAAAGGGCGCTCCAACTACCTGTGCCTCGAACGCCTGGAACAGCAGGCGCTGGCGGGCGGCGATCTGCCGGTGCAAACCCTCAGCGACGTGATCCTCCTGCGCTCCTGGTCGAACCAAACCCAGGATGGCGATATCAGCACCTGCGCCAGCGTGGCGGAAGATTCCCAGGCCTGGCCGCTGGTCACCAGCACCAACGATAACTGCCTCGGCAGCGACTGCCCGCTGTATAAAGATTGCTTCGTGGTGAAGGCGCGTAAAAAAGCGATGGACGCCGACGTGGTGGTGGTCAACCATCATCTGTTTCTTGCCGATATGGTGGTCAAAGAGAGCGGCTTTGCCGAACTGATCCCCGAGGCGGAGGTGATGATCTTCGACGAAGCCCATCAGCTGCCGGATATCGCCAGCCAGTACTTTGGCCAGTCGCTCTCCAGCCGCCAGCTGCTGGATCTGGCGAAAGACATCACCATTGCCTACCGCACCGAACTGAAAGACACCCAGCAGCTGCAAAAATGCGCCGACCGCCTGGCGCAAAGCGCCCAGGATTTTCGCCTGCAGCTGGGGGACTCGGGCTACCGCGGCAACCTGCGCGAGCTGCTGGCGGACAGCCACATTCAGCGGGCGCTGCTGCTGCTCGATGATGCTCTTGAACTGTGTTACGACGTCGCCAAACTTTCGCTGGGGCGCTCGGCGCTGCTCGACGCCGCCTTTGAGCGCGCCACGCTTTATCGCGGGCGTCTGAAGCGGCTGAAAGAGATCAATCAGCCGGGCTACAGCTACTGGTATGAGTGCACCTCGCGCCACTTTACCCTTGCGCTGACGCCGTTGACCGTGGCCGAGAAGTTTAAAGAGGTGATGGCGCAGAAGTCGGGAAGCTGGATCTTTACCTCGGCGACGCTGTCGGTAAATGACGATCTACACCACTTCACCGCCCGGCTGGGGATCGACGAGGCGCAGACTCTGCTGCTGCCTAGCCCCTTTGACTATCAGCATCAGGCGCTGCTCTGCGTACCGCGTAATCTACCGCTGCCGAACCAGCCCGGCGCGGCGCGCCATCTGGCGGCCATGCTTAAACCGCTGATCGAGGCTAACGACGGTCGCTGCTTTATGCTGTGTACTTCGCACGCCATGATGCGCGATCTGGCGGAGCAGTTCCGCGCCACCATGACCCTGCCGGTGCTGCTGCAGGGGGAGACCAGTAAAGGCCAGCTGCTGCAGCAGTTCGTCAACGCCGGCAACGCCCTGCTGGTGGCCACCAGCAGCTTCTGGGAAGGGGTCGATGTGCGCGGAGACGCGCTGTCGCTGGTGATCATCGATAAGCTGCCGTTTACCTCGCCGGACGACCCGCTGCTGAAAGCGCGGATGGAAGATTGCCGGCTACGCGGCGGCGATCCGTTCGATGAAGTGCAGCTCCCGGACGCGGTGATCACCCTCAAGCAGGGGGTGGGCCGGCTGATCCGCGATATCGACGACCGTGGGGTGCTGGTTATCTGTGACAATCGGCTGGTGATGCGCCCTTACGGCGCGGTGTTCCTGGCCAGCCTGCCGCCCGCGCCGCGGACCCGCGATATCCGCCGGGCGGTGCGCTTCCTCGCCGTGCCGCCGGCAAGGTAATCCGCCCTAAAATGTGTTAAGCTGCGCGCCATTTTGTTAATTAGCGGTTCCCACTAGACTTCGGGCGGTGTGGCGACGGATTGACCGTCTGCCGGTAAACAGGCTGCCTGAAGGCCTGAACTATGTAACGAGAGCGTGACCACCCATGCGAATTTTGGCTATCGATACCGCCACAGAGGCCTGCTCCGCGGCGCTGTGGAATGATGGCACCCTTAGTGCTCATTTCGAAATTTGTCCCCGCGAACACACCCAACGTATCCTGCCGCTGGTGCAGGAGGTGCTCACCGACAGCGGCACCACCCTGACCGAGCTGGACGCGCTGGCCTTTGGCCGCGGCCCGGGCAGCTTTACCGGCGTGCGTATCGGCATCGGTATCGCCCAGGGGCTGGCGCTCGGCGCGGAGCTGCCGATGATCGGCGTTTCCACGCTGGCCACCATGGCGCAGGGCGCCTGGCGCAAAACCGGCGCCACCCGCGTGCTGGCGGCGATTGACGCCAGGATGGGTGAAGTCTACTGGGCTGAGTACCAGCGCGACGAGCAGGACGTCTGGCACGGCGAAGAGACGGAAGCGGTGCTCAAACCGGACGCGGTGGCCGAACGGCTGGCGCAGCTTTCCGGCGAATGGGCCACCGTCGGCACCGGCTGGCAGGCGTGGCCGGATCTGGCGAAAGAGAGCGGACTGACCTTAAGCAGTGGCGAAATTGAACTGCCGGCGGCAGAGGATATGCTGCCGTTAGCCTGTTATCTGCTGGCGGCAGGGAAAACCGTGGCCGTGGAGAAAGCGGAGCCGGTTTATTTGCGTAACGAGGTGGCGTGGAAGAAACTTCCGGGCCGCGAGTGAATCTCAGTAACAAGAAGACTGAGAAAAGGAGTCGCATCATGGCGGGTCAAAAACAGGGCGTTCGCTGGCTGCTGGCCGCAGCGGTTGCCGTTGCGCTGAGCGGCTGCGTATCGGTGCCGGATGCCATCAAAGGCACCAGCCCCACGCCGCAGCAGGATTTGGTGCGGGTGATGAACGCCCCGCAGCTGTACGTTGGTCAGGAAGCGCGCTTTGGCGGCAAGGTGGTCAACGTGCAGAACCAGCAGGGTAAAACCCGCTTAGAAATCGCTACCGTGCCGCTGGACAGCGGTGCGCGGCCGGAACTGGGCGAACCCTCGCGCGGGCGAATCTTTGCCGATGTTAACGGCTTCCTCGATCCGGTGGACTTCCGGGGTCAGCTGGTGACCGTGGTCGGGCCGATTGCCGGGGTGGTCGATGGCAAAGTGGGTAGCACGCCCTACAAATTTATGCTGATGAACGCCACCGGCTACAAACGCTGGAACGTGGTGCAGCAGGTGGTGATGCCCCCGCAGCCCATCGACCCGTGGATGCTGGGTCCCCGCCCCTGGGGGTACGGCTATGGCGGATGGGGATGGTACAACCCCGGCCCTGCTGAGGTAAGAAACGTTGTAACTGAATGATTTTGTTGTTTTTGTTAGTTCAAAGAAACAGCGGCCAGTCCGCTGTTTCTTTGTTTTCAGTCGAATAAGAAAAAAAATAGTGACGCGCTTCGCAACCTGCTCATTGCCTAATTAATAAACTGGTACGCTGAGTTAATATAATGTTAACAAAATGTATTTCCCAGGGGCTGTGATGACGACGAATAACTATTTCAGAGGTGATGCAGTGAAAAAGGTTTGGCTAAACCGTTATCCCGCAGATGTTCCGGCGGAGATAAATCCTGACCGCTATCAATCCCTGGTTGAACTGTTTGAACATGCCACCACCCGCTACGCCGACCAACCGGCGTTTATCAATATGGGTGAAGTGATGACCTACCGTAAGCTGGAAGAGCGCAGTCGCGCCTTCGCCGCTTACCTTCAGGAGGGCTTAGGGTTACAGAAGGGCGATCGGGTGGCCCTGATGATGCCTAACCTGCTGCAGTATCCGGTGGCCCTGTTTGGCATCCTGCGCGCCGGGATGATCGTGGTCAACGTCAACCCCTTATATACCCCGCGTGAACTGGAGCATCAGCTCAACGACAGCGGCGCGGCGGCGATCGTCATCGTCTCCAACTTTGCCCATACCCTGGAAAAAGTGGTGGCGAAGACCCAGGTGAAACACGTGATCCTGACGCGCATGGGCGATCAGCTCTCCACCGCCAAAGGCACGCTGGTGAACTTTGTGGTCAAGTACATCAAGCGCCTGGTGCCGAAGTACCATCTGCCGGATGCCATCTCGTTTCGCAGCGCGCTGCAGCACGGCTATCGCATGCAGTACGTGAAGCCGGAGATCGTTGCGGAAGATCTGGCGTTTCTGCAGTACACCGGGGGCACTACCGGGGTGGCTAAAGGGGCGATGCTGACCCATCGCAACATGCTGGCCAACCTCGAGCAGGTCAATGCCACCTACGGCCCGCTGCTGCATCGCGGCAAAGAGTTCGTGGTGACCGCGCTGCCGCTGTATCACATTTTCGCCCTCACCATGAACTGCCTGCTGTTTATCGAGCTGGGCGGGCAGAATCTGCTGATCACCAACCCGCGCGACATACCCGGACTGGTGAAGGAGCTGGCGAAATATCCCTTTACCGCCATGACCGGGGTCAATACCCTGTTCAACGCCTTGCTGAACAACAAAGAGTTCCAGCAGCTTGATTTCTCCTCGCTGCACCTCTCCGCCGGCGGCGGCATGCCGGTGCAGCAGGCGGTGGCTGAGCGCTGGGTGAAACTGACCGGGCAATATCTGCTTGAGGGCTACGGACTGACCGAGTGTTCGCCGCTGGTCAGCGTCAACCCCCACGATATCGACTACCACAGCGGCAGCATTGGTCTGCCGGTGCCTTCCACCGAAGCCAAACTGGTGGATGATGACGATAACGAAGTGGCGCCGGGCCAGCCTGGCGAACTCTGTATCAAGGGGCCGCAGGTGATGCTGGGCTACTGGCAGCGACCTGACGCGACGGATGAGATCATCAAGAACGGCTGGCTGCACACCGGGGATATCGCGGTGATGGATGAAGAGGGGTTCCTGCGCATCGTCGATCGGAAAAAAGATATGATCCTGGTGTCGGGTTTTAACGTCTATCCGAATGAAATCGAAGATGTGGTCATGCAGCACAGCGGCGTGCTGGAGGTGGCGGCCATCGGCGTGCCGTCCGGCAGCAGCGGCGAAGCGGTGAAGATCTTCGTGGTGAAGAAAGATGCCGCGTTAACCGAAGAAGCGCTGATTACGTTCTGCCGACGCCATTTGACCGGCTATAAAGTGCCGAAACTGGTGGAATTCCGTGACGAACTGCCGAAATCCAACGTCGGGAAAATTTTGCGGCGAGAACTGCGTGACGAAGCGCGCGCTAAAGTGGACAATAAAGGCTGAGTAACGAATGAGTCGCCAGACGCCGGCTACGCCGGCGTTTTTTATGGGCGCAAGTTAAGAGAGTATGCTTTGAACTATCAGATGATCACCACCGACGATGGCCTGCGCGCTGTCTGCGAAGCGGCAAGCGCGGCCTCCGCCGTCGCTCTGGATACGGAATTTGTCCGTACCCGCACCTATTACCCGCAGCTGGGCCTGCTGCAGCTGTTCGACGGCCACCAGGTCTCTCTGATCGATCCCTTGACGATTAACGACTGGGCGCCGATGCGCGACCTGCTGCTCAATCCGGATGTGACCAAATATCTGCATGCCGGCAGCGAAGATTTAGAAGTCTTCCTCAACGCGTTCAACCTGATGCCGCAGCCGCTGATCGACACCCAGATCCTGGCGGCCTTCTGCGGTCGGCCGATGTCCTGGGGCTTTGCCTCGATGGTGGAAGAGTATTCCGGGGTCGCGCTGGACAAAAGCGAATCCCGCACCGACTGGCTGGCGCGACCGCTGACCGAGCGTCAGTGTGAATACGCTGCGGCCGACGTCTGGTACCTGCTGCCGATCGCCAGCCAATTAATGGCGGAGACCGATCGCGCGGGCTGGCTATCGGCGGCACTGGACGAATGCCGCCTGATGCAGCAGCGCCGTCAGGAGGTGGTCGACCCGGCCGAGGCCTGGCGCGATATCGGCAACGCCTGGCAGCTGCGTACCCGCCAGCTGGGCTGCCTGCAGCTGCTGGCGGAGTGGCGTCTGCGCAAAGCGCGTGAACGCGACCTGGCGGTGAACTTTGTGGTGCGGGAAGAGCATCTGTGGAGCGTGGCGCGCTATATGCCCACCAGCCTCGGCGAGCTCGACAGCCTCGGGTTGTCCGGTAGCGAAATTCGCTTCCATGGCAAAACGCTGATCGGCCTGGTCGAGAAAGCCCAGGCGCTGCCGGAGTCGTCGCTGCCGGCGCCGCTGCAGAATCTGATCGACATGCCGGGCTACCGCAAAGCCTTTAAAGAGATTAAAGCGCTGGTGCAGGAAGTGAGCGCGGAGAAGGGCGTAAGCGCGGAGCTACTGGCGTCGCGTCGACAGATCAACCAGCTGCTGAACTGGCACTGGCAGCTGAAAACGCAGGCCGCTGAGCCTGAGCTGATTTCCGGTTGGCGTGGTGAGCTGATGGGCGAACGGCTGAAGAGGCTGTTAAACGACTATCCGCGCTAGCGGGCGGTCTGGTTCAGGGTATAAAAAAACCGGCGGCGCGTGGCGTAGCCGGTTTTTTTTCGGGATGGAACAGCAGGTCAGGGTTTCGACTCTTCCGTTTCGGGTAGGGTCACGTTCAGCTCAAGAATAGAAATATCACCGTCCCGTTGCTCCAGCTGCACGCTGACCATCTCCGGGTCGATCTGCACGTATTTACAGATCACTTCCAGGATATCTTTGCGCAACTGCGGCAGGTAATGCGGCTCCGCGTCCCCGCGGCGGCGCTCGGCGACGATGATTTGCAGGCGTTCTTTCGCAATATTAGCCGTGTTCTTTTTTCGCGAGAGAAAAAAGTCGAGTAAAGCCATAATTTATCCTCCGAACAGGCGTTTGAGGAATCCTTTCTTCTCTTCTTCAATGAAGCGGAAAGGGCGTTCTTCTCCGAGCAGACGTTCAACGGTATCGGCATAGGCTTTGCCTGCGTCCGACGCGGCATCGAGGATCACGGGCTCACCCTGGTTGGATGCGCGCAGGACTGACTGGTCTTCCGGGATCACGCCCACCAGGTTGATGCGCAGAATCTCCAGTACGTCTTCCATGCTCAGCATATCGCCTTTATTGACGCGGCCTGGATTGTAGCGGGTCAGCAGCAGGTGTTCTTTGATCGGCTCTTCGCCATTTTCCGCGCGGCGGGATTTGGAGGCGAGAATGCCAAGGATACGGTCGGAGTCGCGAACGGAGGAGACTTCCGGGTTGGTGGTGATAATGGCTTCATCAGCGAAATAGAGCGCCATCAGCGCACCGGTTTCAATGCCTGCCGGGGAATCACAGACGATGAAATCGAACTCCATCTTCTTCAGTTCTTCGAGAACTTTGTCGACGCCTTCGCGGGTCAGGGCGTCTTTATCCCGGGTCTGGGAAGCCGGGAGAATGTAGAGGTTTTCCGTGCGCTTATCTTTGATCAGCGCCTGGTTCAATGTGGCATCGCCCTGGATGACGTTGACGAAATCATAAACGACGCGACGTTCGCAGCCCATAATCAGGTCGAGGTTACGCAGGCCGATGTCGAAGTCGATAACGACGGTTTTCTTTCCCTTCTGGGCCAAACCTGTAGCGATGGCCGCGCTGGAGGTGGTCTTGCCAACGCCCCCTTTACCCGAAGTCACAACAATAATGCGTGCCATAGAAATTCCTTGTTAAAAAGGGATTAATTTAACGGTTGAATTGTCAAAGCGCTTTCGCCTAAACGCAGGCGTGCCGCTTTGCCATAAAATTCGGCCGGGATGTTATCGCTCAGCCAATATTCCCCGGCGATGGAGACCAGCTCCGCCGCAAGGTGGGTACAAAATATCTGGGCGTCTCTGTCGCCACCGGCGCCTGCCAATGCGCGTCCTCGCATCATGCCATATACATGGATATTGCCGTCAGCGATAAGTTCCGCGCCGGCACTCACATGATTTGTAACAATAAGATCACAGTGTGGCGCATAAATGCGCTGACCGGAACGTACCGGCTGGTCAATCAAACGCGTTTTTGTGATCTGGTTAGCAACTGGCGGCGGCGGGGCGGGTTCGGACGGTGCCGGACGAGGGGCTTTTTCTTTCCCTTCGGTTAATAACGGGATACCGGCGCGGTCGATTTCGGTTTTCAGGCGCGGGATTTTGCATCCGCTGACGCCCATAATACGTAAACCGGTCGCGGCGATAGCCTCGTTGACGGCGCGCCATTCGACGCTCTCCTCGACGCTGGCGATATTCACCACCACCGGAGCATGGCGTAAAAAGGCGGGAGCCTGGGCGATTTTGTCTTCTAACGCCTGACGAATAACCTCGGGATTTGCATCGTGCAAATGAACGACAGATAACGTGAAGCTACTGCCTTTAAGTTCGATTGGCGTATTTGACATCCTGGCCTTACTCAATTTGCTGTTTATCGACCGCCGAAGTGCGGTGATATTCCGAAGACTAAAAGGCATGTTATAGTCACTCATATATTGAGGCAAGTGACCACGGGTCTAATTCCGAGTAAAACTATGTTTTGTGTGATCTATCGAAGTACTAAACGTGAACAAACCTATTTATACGTCGAAAAAAAGGACGATTTCTCACGCGTTCCTGACGAGCTGATGCGCGGCTTCGGCACGCCGCAAATGGCGATGCTGCTGCCGCTGGATGGGCGCAAAAAACTGGTTAACGCCGACCTGGAAAAAGTGAAACAGGCGTTAAGCGAACAGGGCTATTACCTGCAACTACCTCCGCCGTCTGAAAATCTACTAAAGAAACACCTGGCGGAACAGGGGAAACAATCCGATTAACCCACGAGGGAAAATAATGTACCAACATCATAACTGGCAGGGAGCGCTCCTGGATTATCCGGTGAGCAAAGTGGTTTGCGTCGGCAGTAATTATGCAAAGCACATCAAGGAAATGGGCAGTGCGACGCCGGAAGAGCCGGTGCTGTTTATTAAACCTGAGAGCGCGCTGTGCGATCTCCGTCAGCCGTTGGTGCTTCCTGAGGGGCTGGGCTCGGTGCATCACGAAGTCGAGCTGGCGGTGCTGATCGGCGGTACGCTGCGTCAGGCGACGGAAGAGCATGTGCAGAAAGGGATTGCCGGCTATGGCGTCGCATTGGATCTCACCCTGCGCGACCTGCAGGCGAAGATGAAAAAGGCCGGACAGCCGTGGGAAAAGGCCAAAGGCTTCGATAACGCCTGTCCGATCTCCGGCTTTATTCCGGCCGCCGAGTTCCACGGCGACCCGCAGAATACGCCGTTAAGCCTGAAGATTAACGGCGAGGTGCGCCAGCAGGGCACCACCGCCGACATGATCCATCAGATCGTGCCGCTGATCGCCTATATGTCGCGCTTCTTTACTCTCAAAGCCGGGGACGTGATCCTCACCGGCACCCCGGAAGGGGTAGGGCCGCTGCACAGCGGCGACGAGCTGGTGGTCGGCTTCAACGGCCTGTCGCTCACCACCCGGGTACTGTAAGCGCGGTTTGCCGCCTTTTGGGGCGGCAAAACTTGCATCGTCGTGCCAGACTGGTTATAAGGTGCACCCTTAACTGGCAACGACGGACACTTCGATGAGCGAACAACCTTTCTGGCAACAAAAAACCCTGGATGATATGACCGACGCGGAGTGGGAATCGCTGTGTGACGGTTGCGGCCAGTGCTGCCTGCATAAGCTGATGGATGAAGATACCGATGAGATCTACTTCACCAACGTCGCCTGCCGTCAGCTCAATATCAAAACCTGCCAGTGCCGTAACTACGAGCGTCGCTTCGAATATGAGCCGGACTGCATCAAGCTCACGCGCGAAAATCTGCCGACTTTCGAATGGCTGCCGCCGACCTGCGCCTATCGTCTGCTGGCGGAAGGCAAGCCTCTGCCGGCCTGGCACCCGCTGCTGACCGGCTCAAAAGCGGCGATGCACGGCGAACGCATCTCCGTCCGTCATATTGCGGTGCCCGAGTCCACCGTTGTCGACTGGCAGGACCACATCCTCAATCTGCCTGACAGGGCGCGGTAAGCGCCGTCACGCTTTTTTCGCGTGGAACAGCCCGTTTTCACCGTCGGTTTCATCCGCCACCCAGAAGTGAATATTGAAGCGGGCATCGTCGCTGAGTTCGACGCGGTGCCAGTACTGCGGCGGACTGGTGGCAAACTGCCCGGCATGAATCACGACTTTTTTCTCCGGCTCCGTCGCCTGTTCATTGGCAAAACCGTAATAGGTCACCGTACCTTCCATGACGCACAGCTGACCGAAGACGCCGGCTGCGGTGTTGTGGTGGCTCAGCAGGGCGGCGGGGACGTTCTCTTTGGTAAAGAACGGGGTGGAGCGTTTAACTTTCCAGTCTGCGGGGATCAGTAAAGATGACATGTGAGCTCCTGTGGGGCTATATAAGATGTATTTAATATGCATCTTTTGGTGGCCGTGGTCAACCGCAGACAGGAAACGATTCAGCGATGAACAGCAGGCACAAAAAAACGCCCCGGAGGGCGTTTCATGATGCGCGGTACTCACAGCGGCTTAGCGGCCAAACAGATCGCGCTTTTTCGCTTTAAAAGGCTGAGCAACGATCACCAGGATAGCCACCACCAGATAGGCCGCGAAAATGCCCACCAGCCATTGCGGCATCTCCAGCGACAGGAACTGCCACTGGCGTACCGAACAGTCGCCGGACGCGACAAACACCTGCGGCAACCATTTATCCAGCGGCAGCCAGCTCGGGAAGCGGGCGGCGAAATCACAGGTCTGGAACGGCGATGGGTGCAACTGGATCATCGTATGTTCCCACGCCAGCTGCAGCCCACGTACCGCGCTGTACAGCCAAATCAGCATGGCGACATAGCGCAGCGGCGTTTTGGGGGCAATGGCGCCCACCAGCCCCGCGCCCATGATGCCAAACAGGGCGCAGCGTTCATAAATGCACATCACACACGGCTGCAGCAGCATCACGTGCTGGAACCACAGCGCGACGAGTTCGAGAATGAACGCGGTCAATGCCATCAGGAGCCAGGCGCCGCGTCCCCGCGAGCACTGGTTTAAATATTGCAACATAATCATTTCCCTGGAAGATGCTAAATCATGGCAGTGTAAACGAAAACCGAACCGACGCCAGCGGCCCGGCGGAAAATATTACGTAACTGGTTATTGAATCGCCCGGGCGACCCGGGCGACGGGTGGATCAGGGCAGGGTGGGGGTAACCAGCCAGCCGTGAGCCAGCAACCATTCGGTGACCGGCATCAGGGTGAACTCGACGCACAGCAGGCCGACCAGCGTCAGCACGAGGGTGTAGGGCAGAGCCATCCACACCATGCGGCCATAGGAGAGCCGGATAAGCGGCGCCAGCGCGGAAGTCAGCAGGAAGAGGAATGCCGCCTGGCCGTTCGGGGTGGCCACTGACGGCAGGTTGGTGCCGGTGTTGATCGCCACCGCCAGCATCTCAAACTGCTTCAGGCTGATGGCGCCATGCTCGAGGGCGGTTTTCGCTTCGTTGATGTAGACCGTACCGACAAAAACGTTATCCGAGATGGACGACAGCAGGCCGTTAAACAGATAAAACAGCGACAGCTGCGCGTGCGGCGAGGCCTGCAGAACAAACTCGATGACCGGCGTGAACAGCTGCTGGTCGATGATCACCGCCACGACGGCAAAGAATACCGTCAGCAGCGCGGTGAAGGGCAACGCCTCGGTGAACGCCTTGCCAATCGCATGTTCATCGGTCACGCCGGTAAAGGTGGTAGCGAGAATGATCACCGACAGGCCAATGAGGCCGACTTCGGCAAGGTGCAATGCGAGGGCTGCGATCAGCCAGACGCCAATCAGCGCCTGGGCAATCAGCCGCAGCCGTTCCTGACGACTGCGCTGCGCGCGGCTGCGATCGTCAAAGTCCTGCAGCACCTTTCGGACCGCCGGCGGCAGCGGTTCGCCGTAGCCAAACAGGCGATACTTTTCCACCAGCAGACAGGTCAGCAGCCCGCAGACCAGCACCGGCAGCGTGATGGGCGACATGCGAATGAAGAATTCGCCAAAATGCCAGCCCGCCGCTTTGGCGATAATCAAGTTTTGCGGCTCGCCGACCATGGTCATGACGCCGCCGAGCGCGGTACCGACGCCGGCGTGCATCATCAGGCTGCGCAGAAAACCGCGGAACTGCTCCAGCACCTCGCGGTAGTGCTGATCGATATGGCTGTCGTCCTGCATATCGCTATCGTCGGGGCGCGCCGAGGCGACGCGGTGATAGATGCCGTAAAACCCGACGGCGACGCTAATTACCACCGCCACCACGGTGAGCGCATCGAGAAAGGCGGAGAGGAAGGCGGCGGCCAGGCAGAAGGCCAGCGACAGCAGCATTTTGCTGCGGATGCCGAGCAGCAGGCGCGTAAAGACGAAGAGCAGCAGCTGCTTCATAAAGTAGATGCCCGCCACCATGAACATAAGCAGGAGCAGCACTTCCAGGTTGCTGGCGATCTCTTCCCGCACATGACCCGGGCTGGTCATGCCGATCAGCACCGCTTCAAATGCCAGCAGCCCCCCCGGCAGCAGTGGATAGCACTTCAGCGCCATGGCGAGGGTAAAGATAAACTCAACCACCAGCAGCCAGCCGGCGACAAACGGCGCTAAGGCGAACACCAGCGGATTGATGATTAAGAAAATAATTAATGCCAGCTTGTACCAGTCAGGCGACTGGCCAAGAAAATTGCGCCACAGCGCGCGGCCATAAGAAATTTCCACGACAGAATCCTTCCCCGTCAATTAGTACATGATTTTGTGCGTAACGATTGGCAAGAGTATCAGCTGAGCAAAATGAGAAGCAACTTTCTTCGCAGCGCGGCGGCGGTTACGGGAGAGAAGGAAAAGCGTAAAGTAAAAACGGAAAATGAAACGGCGATCCCTTTTTAATTCACTTGCGATGCTATCTGCGCTATAGCGGCTCTGGTATGATGAGTGCAATTGCAACAATGTGTAATGGAAATATTATTATGGTCATTAAGGCGCAGAGCCCTGCGGGTTTCGCGGAAGAGTATATCATTGAGAGCATCTGGAATAACCGCTTCCCACCTGGATCGATTCTCCCCGCTGAACGCGAGCTTTCTGAGCTGATCGGTGTCACCCGCACCACTCTGCGCGAAGTGTTGCAGCGTCTGGCGCGTGACGGCTGGTTGACCATTCAGCACGGCAAACCCACCAAAGTGAACAACTTCTGGGAGACCTCCGGGCTGAATATCCTTGAAACGCTGGCGCGTCTCGATCACGACAGCGTCCCGCAGCTGATTGATAACCTGCTCTCCGTGCGCACCAATATTTCCACGATTTTTATTCGCACCGCGTTCCGTCAGCATCCGGATAAAGCGCTGGCGGTGCTGGACAGCGCCCGGGAAGTGGAAGATCACGCCGACGCCTTCGCCGACCTCGATTACAACATTTTCCGCGGTCTGGCGTTCGCCTCCGGCAATCCGATCTATGGTCTGATCCTCAACGGCATGAAGGGGCTGTATACCCGCATTGGCCGCCACTATTTCTCCAGCCCGGAAGCGCGCAGCCTGGCGCTGGGCTTTTATCATCAGCTGGCGAAGGTGTGCGAAGGCGGCCTGCACGATCAGGTGTATGAGCTGGTTCGTCGCTACGGCCATGACAGCGGCGAGATCTGGCACCGGATGCAGAAATCGCTGCCCGGCGATTTAGCCATGAATGTGCGTTAAGCTGGCTATTCGCCATCGATAAACACAATAAGGGGGCCGATGGCCCCCTTCGTCGTTTTATACGTCCCGCAAAGCTATAGCGCGTTCGGCCGCGCCGGGCAGCGGTCCAGTAGCTCAATGCTGCCGTCGGCGTTCTGCTGCTCCAGCAGCACATCGAACCCCCACAGACGATGCACATGTTTCAGCACTTCGCGCCGCCCTTTGTCCAGCGGGACGCGGTTGTGCGGCACATAGCGCAACGTCAGTGAGCGGTCGCCGCGCAGGTCAACGTTCCACACCTGGATATTCGGCTCAAGATTGCTGAGGTTATATTGCGCTGAGAGCTTGTTGCGGATCTCGCGATAGCCCTCTTCGTTGTGGATCGCCGAGATCTCGAGATAATTGTTGTGGTCGTCGTCGAGCACCGTGAAGAAGCGGAAATCGCGCATGATCTTCGGCGACAGGAACTGGCTGATAAAGCTCTCATCCTTGAAGTCGCGCATGGCGAAATGCAGCGTTTCCAGCCAGTCGGAACCGGCGATATCCGGGAACCAGTACTTGTCCTCTTCGGTGGGCGACTGGCAGATGCGCTTGATGTCCTGGAACATGGCGAAGCCCAGCGCGTAGGGGTTAATCCCACTGTACCACGGACTGTTGTATGGCGGCTGGAACACCACGTTCGTGTGGCTGTGGAGAAACTCCAGCATAAAGCGCTCGGTCACTTTCCCTTCGTCATAGAGATGATTGAGGATGGTGTAGTGCCAGAAGGTGGCCCACCCCTCGTTCATCACCTGGGTCTGTTTCTGCGGGTAGAAATACTGGCTGACTTTGCGCACGATGCGCAGGATCTCGCGCTGCCACGATTCCAGCAGCGGGGCGTTCTTCTCCATAAAGTACAGCAGGTTCTCCTGCGGTTCGGAAGGGTAGCGGCGGGCGGACTCAATCGCCTTCTCCTCTTCGCGCTTCGGCAGGGTGCGCCACAGCATATTCACCTGGCTCTGCAGATACTCTTCCCGGCTTTTCTGCCGCGCCTTCTCCTCCTGCAGAGAGATTTTTTGCGGACGTTTATAGCGGTCGACGCCGTAGTTCATCAGCGCATGGCAGGAGTCGAGCAGTTTCTCCACTTCGTCGACGCCATAGCGTTCTTCGCACTCGGTAATGTATTTGCGGGCGAAGATCAGGTAATCGATGATTGAGCTGGCGTCGGTCCAGCTGCGAAACAGGTAATTGTTTTTAAAGAACGAGTTATGCCCGTAGCAGGCGTGCGCCATCACCAGCGCCTGCATGGTGATGGTGTTTTCTTCCATCAGGTAGGCGATACAGGGGTTAGAGTTGATGACAATCTCATACGCCAGGCCCTGCTGGCCGTGCTTATAGGCCTGCTCGGTCTCAATGAATTTTTTGCCGAACGACCAGTGCGGATAGTTGATGGGCATGCCGACGCTGGAGTAGGCGTCCATCATCTGCTCGGAAGTAATGACTTCGATCTGGTGCGGGTAGGTGTCAAGACGATAGAGCTTAGCGACCCGGTCCACTTCGGCCAGGTAGGTCTCCAGTAACTCAAACGTCCAGTCGGGTCCATCGCTTAAACGGGTGGTGTCCCTGTTCATGGAGTCAATCGTAGCCATTAGCGCGCCCTCGTTGTTGTTGGTTTTCTCTGAACGGAAAACCTCTAAACAAGCATAGAACACCGCACAGCAAACTGTGTTGTCAGCCAATCGCTTTTCTTCGCGATTTCCCCATCTCAAAGCCGTTTTTTGCGCTTATTTACAGAATATAATGCTGGGTAAAAATAAAGCGCAGCATGAGATCGTAAATCTCGCAGCGCAGGGCTGGTGCGGTTTGCTGTGAGTTAAGTCACCATAAATAAAGCGTATGTTGAATAATATTTTCATCTGAGTTATCAATTTGTAATTAGATGATTGTTCTTTAACTGTTACGGAGTCGCTATGCGTGTCGTCATACTGGGAAGTGGAGTGGTTGGGGTAGCCAGCGCGTGGTATTTGAGTCAGGCGGGTCATGAGGTGACGGTTATCGACCGTCAGCCCGGTCCGGCAGAGGAGACCAGCGCGGCCAACGCCGGGCAGATTTCTCCCGGCTATGCGGCGCCCTGGGCGGCGCCGGGGGTGCCGCTGAAGGCGATAAAATGGATGTTCCAGCGCCATGCGCCGCTGGCGATCGGCCTTGACGGCACGTCGTTCCAGCTGAAGTGGATGTGGCAGATGCTGCGCAACTGCGACACCCGCCACTATATGGAGAACAAAGGCCGGATGGTGCGCCTGGCGGAGTACAGCCGTGACTGCCTGAAGGCGCTGCGCGACACCACCGGCATTCAGTATGAAGGGCGTCAGGGCGGGACGCTGCAGCTGTTCCGTACTGCCAAACAGTATGAAAACGCCACCCGCGACATCGCGGTGCTGGAGGACGCCGGCGTACCGTATCAGCTGCTGGAGGCGAAGCGGCTGGCGGAAGTGGAGCCCGCGCTGGCGGAGGTCAGCCACAAACTGACCGGCGGCCTGCGTCTGCCAAACGATGAAACCGGCGACTGCCAGCTGTTTACCACCCGTCTGGCGGCGATGGCGGAACAGGCCGGGGTCACCTTCCGCTTCAATACCCCGGTGGACGCCCTGCTGCAGGAGGGCGATCGCATTGCCGGGGTGAAATGCGGCGATGAGATTATCAAAGGCGACGCCTATGTGATGGCCTTCGGCTCCTACTCGACGGCGATGCTCAAGGGACTGGTGGATATTCCGGTCTACCCGCTGAAAGGCTATTCGTTAACCATCCCGATTGCCCAGGAAGACGGCGCGCCGGTTTCCACTATCCTTGATGAGACGTATAAAATCGCCATCACCCGTTTCGATCAGCGCATTCGCGTCGGCGGTATGGCCGAGATCGTCGGTTTTAACAAAGCGCTGCTGCAGCCGCGTCGGGAAACTCTGGAAATGGTGGTGCGCGACCTGTTCCCGCGCGGCGGCCACGTTGAGCAGGCCACCTTCTGGACCGGCCTGCGGCCGATGACGCCGGACGGCACGCCGGTGGTCGGGCGCACGGCGTTTAAAAACCTGTGGCTCAACACTGGTCACGGTACCCTCGGCTGGACCATGGCCTGCGGCTCAGGGCAGCTTATCAGCGATTTGATCTCCGGCCGCACGCCGGCGATCCCTTACGACGATCTGGCGGTCGCCCGCTACAGCCCCGGGTTCACCCCGGCGCGTCCGCAGCATCTGCATGGCGCACACAACTAAGGAGCTTGCATGACCCGTCCGGTAGTGGCCAGCATCGACCTGCTGGCCTTGCGGCAGAATTTACAGATAGTGCGTCGCGCGGCCCCCGGGTCGCGCCTGTGGGCGGTGGTCAAAGCTAATGCTTATGGCCATGGCGTGGCGCGAGTATGGAGTGCGTTGAGCGCGGCGGATGGTTTCGCCTTGCTCAACCTTGAAGAGGCGATCCTGTTGCGCGAGCAGGGCTGGAAAGGTCCGATCCTGCTGCTGGAGGGCTTCTTCCATGCCGATGAGCTGGCGGTGCTGGATCAATATCGCTTAACCACCAGCGTTCACAGCAACTGGCAGATTAAGGCGCTGCAGCAGGCGAAGCTGCGCGCGCCGCTGGATATCTATCTCAAGGTGAACAGCGGCATGAACCGGCTGGGCTTTATGCCGGAGCGGGTGCATACCGTCTGGCAGCAGCTGCGGGCGATAAGCAACGTCGGCGAGATGACGCTGATGTCGCACTTCGCGGAGGCGGAGAACCCGCAGGGGATTGTCGAGCCGATGCGCCGGATTGAACAAGCGGCGGAGGGACTGGAATGCCCGCGCTCGCTGGCCAACTCGGCGGCGACCCTCTGGCATCCGGAAGCGCATTTTGACTGGGTTCGACCGGGCATCGTGCTGTATGGCGCGTCGCCCTCCGGGCAGTGGCAGGATATCGCGAACACCGGCCTGAAGCCGGTGATGGCCCTGCGCAGCGAAATCATCGCCGTGCAGAACCTGCGCCCCGGCGAGGCGATCGGCTATGGCGGCCTGTATTGCACCACCCAGGAGCAGCGGATCGGCATCGTCGCCTGCGGCTATGCCGACGGCTATCCGCGGGTGGCGCCGAGCGGCACGCCGGTGCTGGTGGACGGCGTGCGGACCACCACCGTCGGGCGCGTGTCGATGGATATGCTGGCGGTCGATTTAACCCCCTGTCCGCAGGCCGGGATTGGCGCGCCGGTCGAACTGTGGGGCAAAGAGATTAAAATCGACGACGTGGCGGCCAGCTGCGGCACCGTCGGCTATGAGCTGATGTGCGCCCTGGCGCCGCGGGTGCCGGTTGTGACCCTGTAACGTATTCCGGGGCGGATCACTCCGCCTCGTCTTCCGCGACCCGGACCCCTACCTTCAGTACGTGATCGTTCTCTTTTTCCGCTACTGTCCACACCATCCCGGCGAACTCCACCTGGTCGCCCACCACCGGCGCGGCGCCCAGCAGCTGCTGAACCACTTCCCCCAGCGACTGCTGATGTTCGCGGAACTCCTCTCCGCCGTCGATGCCGTAGATTTGCGCCACATCGGCGAAGCGGGCCTCGGCATCAAGGATAAAGTCGCCGAAAAAGCGCTGATCGAGCGCCACCGGCGGCGACTGGCTGAACATTTTGCCCAGCGCAGGCAGGTCGTGTTCCCGGCCAATGACGCACAGGATATCGCCTTCCCGCAGGCGGGTGCTGCCGGTGGGGTGCAGCAGGGCATTGTTGCGAAACAGCGCGGCAATTCGCGTCTCCGGCGGCATATGCAGGTCGCGCAGCGCCGCGCCGATGCACCATTTATCGGCCCCCAGCTGGTAGACGAACTGCTCCCACGGGTTTTCCGGGTGAATATCCAGCCCGACGCGGGAGATGGGCCAGCTGACGGGGGGCACCACCACTTTGGCTTTTTTCGCCGCCCACGATAGCGAGGTGCCCTGCAGCAGTAGCGACACCAGCACCACGAAGAAGGCGACATTGAAGAACAGGCGGGCGTTGTCCAGGCCGGCCATCATCGGGAACACCGCGAGAATAATCGGCACCGCGCCGCGCAGGCCAACCCAGCTGATAAACACCCGTTCACGGAGATTAAACCCGCGGAACGGCAGCAGACCGGCAAACACCGACAGCGGACGGGCAATGAAAATCATCCACATCGACAGCAGCAGCGCCGGGATAGCGATCGGCAGCAGGTCGGAGGGCGTCACCAGCAGGCCCAGCACCAGGAACATGGCGATTTGCGCCAGCCACGCCAGACCGTCGAAGTTCTGCAGGATACCGTGCCGGTTGCGGATCGGCCGATTGCCCAACAAAAAGCCGCAGAGATAGACGGCGAGGATACCGCTGCCGTCGAGGGTGGTGGTGACGGCGAAAATCATGATCCCGCCGCTCAGCGCCAGCAGCGGATAGAGCCCGGCGGGCAGCACGATGCGGTTGATCATCTGCAGCAGCAGGTAGCCGCCGCCGAGGCCGATGACGATCCCGAGGCCAAACTGTTGAATGATATGCACGGCGAACATCCAGCTGAGGCCGGTCTGGTGCTGCTGGATCATTTCGATCAGGGTGATGGTCAGGAAAACCGCCATCGGGTCGTTACTGCCTGACTCAATTTCCAGCGTCGAGCCGACGCGCTCGTTGAGCCCCTTGCCGCCGAGCAGCGAGAAGACCGCCGCGGCGTCGGTGGAGCCGACAATGGCGCCGATCAGCAGGCCTTCGATCATATCCAGTTTGAACAGCCAGGCCGCCATCATCCCGGTGAGCGCCGAAGTGATCAGCACCCCGACCGTCGCCAGCGACAGCGCCGGCCACAGCGCGACGCGAAAGGAGCTGGCCTGGGTGCGCATCCCGCCGTCCAGCAGGATCACCGCCAGCGCCAGGTTACTCACCATGTAGGCGAAGGGGTAGTTGTCGAAGGGGATGCCGCCGATGCCGTCAATGCCTGCCAGCATCCCGATAGCCAGAAAGATGACCAGAATCGGGATGCCAAGGCGAGAAGAAAAGGAGCTCAATAAGATACTGCAGGTTACTAAAACAGAACCCAGAATAAACAGACTAATGACCGCAGCGGCGTCCAATGTTCACGTACTCCCTGACTGGCGTGAAAAAATGGCTAAAAGTGACACTATTTTAACAATTCGCAGGGGATCCGCCTATGCGTCTGACAAATTTATTCTGCCAGCACCGGGTGGCCGCTGATTGTCAGGGTGGTGGCCGCCGCCTGATTCACCAGCCGCGCGCGCGCCCCCAGCGGCAGGGTCACCGTGCGCTGCTCGTGACCAAACTCCAGTCCGCTAATCATCGGTACAGAGAGCTGCTGGCGCAGGTAATCAAAGACCTGCGGCAGGTCGTATCCCGCGTCATAGTCGTTCGGCGTGCCGCCGGTGAAGCTGCCGAAGATCACCGCCTTCTGCGCCGCCAGTACGCCGCTGTGCAACAGCTGAAGCAACATGCGTTCGACGCGGAACGGGTGCTCATTGATATCCTCCACCACCAGGATGCCGTCGCGGATCGCCGGCAGCCACGGGGTGCCGATAAGCGAGGTCAGCATCGCCAGATTCCCGCCCCACAGGGTGCCTTCCACCCGGCAGTTCGGCCCTTCGCCCGGCCATTCGAGGGTGAATTCCGGCTGGCGCAGCGCCTGCCAGAAATGGTGTTCGGTAAACGGATCGAGGGTCTCCGCGCCGAAGTTGCCCGCGAGCATCGGCCCGCTGAAGGTGACGACATTGCCCAGGGCCAGCAGGCCCGACTGGATGGCGGTGAAATCGCTGTGGCCGCAAATCAGCAGCGGGTCGCGCTGCTGGCGGGCAATCAGCCCCTGCCAGTCGATATGCGGCAGCAGACGACTGGCGCCGTAGCCGCCGCGCACCGCGAGGACGATCCGGTTGCGCCCGGGCAGCTGGGCAAGCTGGTTAATATCGGCCAGCCGTTCATGTTCAGTCCCGGCGAAACGCTGCAGCCGGCGGGGAATGACCTGCTGGTGGGCCACCTCGTGTCCGGCCTGCTGCAGACGCTCGACGCCGCGGGCCGCCGCTTGCTGGTTGATGCAATAACCGGATGGCGCGACCAGATAAAACTGAGACATGATAATTCCTTGCTATGAATGAAAGGGTTATGATGCCGCCTGGAATGGCGATTGTCATCTCCAGGTGGCTAACTTCAATCCGCACCCGTCATCCATCAGGCTGTCGGCGGGCGGGGGTCGTACCGCTGCCGTCGTTCTGCAGCATGATGGCGTTTGGGTAGATAAGGATAGATGTGTGAAATTGAGATGGTTGCTTATTTTAGTCGTTTTTCTGGCCGGTTGTAGTTCGAAACATGATTACACCAATCCGCCGTGGAACCCCGAGGTCCCGGTGAAGCGGGCGATGCAGTGGATGCCGATCAGTGAAAAAGCCGGCGCCGCCTGGGGCGTGGATCCGCAGCTGATCACGGCGATTATCGCCATCGAGTCGGGCGGTAACCCTGCGGTAGTGAGTAAATCCGGCGCCGTCGGGCTGATGCAGCTTAAGCCGTCGACCTCCGGACGCGATGTCTATCGGCGGATGGGCTGGCGCGGCGAGCCGTCGGTCAGTGAGCTGAAAAACCCGGAACGGAATATCTCGATGGGGGCCGCCTATCTGAGCATTCTGGAAAACGGCCCGCTGGCGGGGATCAAAGACCCGCAGGTGATGCGCTATGCGGTGGTGGTCTCCTACGCCAACGGCGCGGGCGCGCTGTTGCGCACCTTCTCGTCAAACCGGCAGGACGCCATCGACGAGATTAACGATCTCGACGCCGATGAGTTCTTCGAGCATGTGGTGAAAAAACACCCGGCTCCGCAGGCGCCGCGCTATATCTGGAAGCTGCAGAAAGCGCTGGATGCCATGTAATCCCTCGTTTGGCCTCCGGGAGTCTCCCGGAGGCCACGTCCTCAGAAATCGTAGCCGACGGTAGCCATCACGCTGCGCTCTGCTCCCCAGTAGCAGTTGCCGGTGCCGTAGCAGCCGGAAACGTATTCACGATTGCCGATATTGTTGGCGTTAACCTGCACATAAGCGCCTTTCAGCCCCGGCGACCAGACGCCGAGGTCGGCCCGCATCATGGCATCCATCAACGTCACCGACGGCAGCCGCGCGGTGTTGGCATCATCCGCCCACTGTTTGCCGATGTAGCGGACGCCGGCGCCCACCGAGATCCCCGCCGGGAACTGATAGCGCGCCCAGAAGGAGGCCATCTGATCCGGGGTCAGCTGCGGCGTGTTGTTGTCGGTACCGTCCTTAGTATCCTGGAAGCGCAGACGATTCCAGGTATACGAGGCGATAGTGCTCAGCTGCGGCGTGATCTGATGGTGCGCTTCCAGTTCGACGCCCTGGGAATGCACTTTCCCCGCAGGAATATAGGTGGCGGTGGCGATGTTCGGGTCGCGGGTGGCGACATCCTTTTGCGTCAGGTCGTAAATCGCGATGCTGTAGAGGTCGCTGCTGCCCGGCGGCTGGAACTTCAGGCCGGCTTCAAACTGTTCGGCGGTGGTCGGTTTCAACGGTTTGCCATCCGCGCCGGGCAGCATCGCCGGGGTAATCGCCTGACTGTAGCTCAGATAGGGTGAAAGCCCGTTGTCCAGAGCGTATAACAGCGAGGCGCGGCCGCTGATATGATCGTCTGAACGGCGGTTCGAGGTGCCCTGGGTGTCGCTGACCTGCTGGGAAACGATGCGGTCATAGCGGGCGGAAACATCCATATGCCAGCGGTCCCAGACCATCTCATCCTGCAGATACAGCCCGGTCTGGTAATAGCGGCGATTATTGTCATCGCTGTAGGTCACGGTATGCCCGGTCTGGGCGGTATAGCCGGTAAACGGGTTAAGCGGCGCCGCGCCGCCGGCGCCGGTCCACAGATCGTTGCGGAAGCGATGATATTCGGCGCCGAGGATCAGGGTATGCGCCAGATCGCCAGTGTTGAAATCGGCGCGCAGGCGGTTATCGGTTGACCAGCCGTCCAGCGAACCGCGCGAGCCGCTGTAGCCACGGGCCAGCCTATCGCTGTCATCTATCCAGCCGACCTGGTAGACCTGATCGAGGGAGACGTTGGTGTGGGTGTAGCTCCCGGCGGAATAGACCGACCAGACGTCGGTGAACTGGTGGTCAAACTCATAGCTGTAGATCTGCTGACGGCGCTGATAGCCATCTCCCGGATCGCCCTCGTTGGTGCTGGTGGAGAGCTTACGGCCATTGTGCGCGAAGCGGGTGCCGTCCAGCGGCAAAGAGCCATGATAGCCGCCGGAAGGATCTTTTTGCAGATAGGCGCGCAGCAGCAGCGAGGTGTCGCTGTCCGGCTGCCACAGCAGGGAAGGCGAAATGGCGTAGCGCTCTTCGCGGGTATGGTCATACTGCGTGTCGCTGCTGCGGGTCATACCGATCAGCCGCCATGCCCACTGCTCATTGATGGCGTCGGTGTAATCGAAGGCCGCGCCTTTGGTATTTTGCGTTCCGCCAGTCAGGCGGACGTGGCCCTGCTGACTGAACTGCGGGCGCTTGGAGGTCAGGTTGACCACGCCGCCCGGCACGCTTTGCCCGTAGAGCGCGGAGGAGGGGCCGCGGATCACATCGACGCGTTCGATAAACCATGGGTCGATCTGCACAACGTTATGGCTGCCGCCGTCGCTCATCAGGCGCATGCCGTCGAGGAACAGGTTATCGACGTCGCCGCCGTGGTAGCCGCGCAGGGAGATGGCGTCAAACCGGGTGGCGCCGCCGCCGAAGCTGGAGTAGACCCCTGGGGTATATTCCAGCGCCTGGCTGATGGTATTCGCCCCCTGATCCGCCATCTGCTGGCGGGTGACAACCGACACCGACTGGGCGGTGGTGATTAACGGCTGGTCGGTTTTCGTCGCCCCGAGCGAGGTGCTGGCGCTATAGCCTTCAGTCGGCGCGCTGGCAGACGCCGGCGGGCTGGCCGTCACCACCACCGTCTCTTCGGCCTGCGCGGTGAAGGGAAGTGCGACCGCGAGGGCGTACAGCAGCCCCGGGCGTTTTCGAGAAATAGCCACGTTCATAAGATCATCCTGAACCAGCGCGGTCTGGTACTCCTGTACGCCGCCGCGGGAAAAACGAATCTGTCATTATTCGTTAAAAAGTAATGCGAATTATTATTGTTTGTATTTGTGCAATCAAGCGAAAAGGTGACCTGTTCAGCGCGAGGGGGTGGAGAGGTGTTTCCCGCGAGCCGCAGAATGGCCCTGCGCGGGAGGGTCGTGACCAGGGAGACCGCTTCACCCCTACCGATTTTGGTAGGGGGAAGCGGAACAGCGTCAGGAGCCGGTCTTTTGCGGTGCCGCAGGGGCGGGGTCGTTAGCGGCGGGTTTGTCCTGTAGTGAAGGCGTTGTCGCCGGACGGGTGGCGGGCAGCGCATCGCAGGGTTTCTCCTGCGGGCAGATCAGGTCCAGCATCTTAAGGGTGACGCCGTTGGTCCAGCCAAAACCGTCCTGCAGTGGATATTCCCCACCGCCGCCGCCGGTGCCGGTCGAACTCACATCATACTTCTCCACCAGTTTTTGTTTGCTGTCATAGGTATGCTGCACGTTGGTCAGGAAACGCCAGCTGACCTCCATGGCGATCTTCTGCTGGCCATAGTTTTGCAGCCCCTCGACGGCCACCCACTGCAGCGGCGCCCAGCCGTTGGGGGCGTCCCACTGCTGGCCGCTGTTGACGGTGGTGGTGGTCAGCCCGCCGGGTTTGAGCAGCCGCGACTCGGCGGCGGCCGCCACTTTCGTCGCCCGCTCGCGTGACGCGGCATTGACGTACAGCGGGAACAGCGCCGCGGCGGTCAGCTGATTGCGCACCTTGTGGCTTTTCAGATCGTAATCGGCGTACCACCCCTCTTTTTCATTCCACAGGTATTTCTCGATAGCCTGCTGGCGGGTGTTGGCCAGCGCATCGTACCGCGTAGCGCCGGCGCTGTCCCCCGCAGCTTTACTGGCGCGGGCGAGGGTTTTCTCCAGATGGAACATCAGGGCATTGAGATCGACCGGGACAATCGAGGTGGTGCGAATGGTGGCAAGCTGCTGCGGATTGTCCATCCAGCGGGAGCTGAAATCCCAGCCGGAAGCGGCGGCGGAGCGCAGGTCGCGATAGATCTCGGTGGCCGGACGATTCGGGTTGCTTTTGGCGGTTTTGACGTCGTCAAGCCAGGACTCGGGGCGCGGGGTGTCGTTATCGTCCCAGTAGCGGTTGAGCAGCGCGCCATCGGCCATCCGCACCGCCCGTTTGTCGGCGCTGCCGGGAGCCAGCGCGTCCGCCCCGGCCATCCAGTAGCGATACTCTTTCTCCAGCTGCGGCTGGTAGGTTTTCAGCACCTGGTCGCCATCGTGCGTCGCCAGCAGGCTTACCATAAAGGAGAAGAAGGGGGGCTGCGAACGGCTGAGGTAATAGGTGCGGTTACCGTTGGGGATATGGCCCCAGGTGTCAATTTCCGCGGCGAAGTTGGCGACCATATCTTCGACTTTATCCCAGTGACCGCTTTCGGCAAGACCCAGCATGGTGAAATAGCTGTCCCAGTAATAGACTTCGCGAAAGCGTCCTCCGGGGACCACGTAGGGCTTAGGCAGCGGCAGCAGCGAGTCCCACTTTTCCACCTCGACGGTGCTGCGGGTCAGGACCGGCCACAGGCCGTCGATATGCTGACGCAGGGTTTGCCCTTTGGGCGGCACATAGGTGTCGTTCTCTTTCGGCAGCGTGAAGTTCAGCTCGACGAAGTGGCGCAGGTCGAAGCTGGCCTGGTTTTTTTGCATCCGGTAATCGGCAAGGATCATCAGCGGATCGCTGTTAGGGATCGCGTCGGCGAAGGTTTTTTGATCGGCAAAGAGCTTCGCGCTCTGGACATCATTGAACAACGGGCCCAGCAGAATATCCGGCGAGGGTGGCGGCGCGGTTTTGCCGTCTTCCGCCTGGACATTCAGGCTCATCAGGGCGAGCAGGGCGCCGCCGATCGCCAGGCGCAGGGAACAGGGCAAAGCAGCGGGACGATGTGCATCAGTACTCGTCATGGGGAGTTCTCCTTATCATTATCGACTGCGGGCCACGACGTTTGGCCATCCAAAAACCTTAGACGAATATCTGCCGCTGCGCGTGTCAGGGGTAACATTTTGCGCGAAAACAGAGGATTTACCTGCCTGGTTTTCTGCTACAACCGCCGGCAAAGCGATTAGTCTTACAGACAAGCCAGCGCGCCCGGGCCACTGGCCACGGCGCGCTGGAGGCGAATACCAGCGGATCGAGAAGGGTTGTGAGGCCCGGCCTGCGGCACACTGGCTGACGGCGCTGGCGTCCACCATGGCGCAAAAATCGTCGCCCTGCCTCACGACGGTGCAACCGCAGGCGGGCGCAGGCGGCCATTGTGGCGATTTTTTGCACAATCAGACGGCGGGTCAGAACCGATTTGCACAACGCCGCGGCGGCGGATGACCTGGCATAATTAATGCTTATCTCTTACCGGGATTACCACAAAGTGAGTACAACCGGAGGAGACGGCCATGATAAAAATAACGCTTCCTGACGGGCATTATTATGACGAGATGCTGACCGCCCAGGGTGAACAGCGGCCGCACTATAATGCCTGGTGGCAATGGTTTCGCAACACCGATCAATTCTCTATCCGGCAGAAAAAAGCGCAAGCGGAACTGCTCTTTCACCGTATCGGCATCACTTTTAACGTTTACGGCGAGGATGAAGGGACCGAGCGGCTGATCCCGTTTGACAGCGTGCCGCGGATCATCCCCGCCGGGGAGTGGCAGCGCATTGACCGCGGTATACGCCAGCGGGTGAAAGCGCTGAACGCTTTTCTCTATGACATCTATCATGAGCAGAATATCCTGCGTGCGGGGCTGATCCCGGCCGAACAGGTGCTGGCCAACGAGCAGTATCAGCCGTGCATGCAGGGCATCAACCTGCCAAACAACACCTATGCCCATATCACCGGCGTCGATATGGTGCGCAATAACGACGGTCAGTACTACGTGCTGGAGGATAATCTGCGCACGCCGTCCGGTGTCTCCTACATGCTCGAAAACCGTAAGATGATGATGCGCCTCTATCCGGAGATGTTCGAGCAGCATCACATTGCGCCGGTGGAGCGCTACCCGAGCTACCTCCTGCAGACCCTGCGCGAAAGTTCGCTGGTGGATGATCCCTGCGTCGTGGTGATGACGCCGGGTCGCTTCAACAGCGCCTACTTCGAGCACAGCTTCCTGGCGCAGCAGATGGGGGTCGAGCTGGTGGAAAGCGCCGACCTGTTTATTAAAAACGGCGCGGTGTATATGCGCACCACCGAGGGGCCGCGGCGGGTGGCTGTGATTTATCGCCGCATCGATGACGCCTGGCTCGACCCGCTGGCCTTCCGCGCCGATTCGATGCTCGGCGTACCGGGGCTGCTGTCCGTTTATCGCGCCGGCGGCGTGGTGCTGGCCAACGCCATCGGCACCGGGGTGGCCGACGACAAATCGATCTACCCGTACGTCCCGGAGATGATCCGCTTTTACCTCGGCGAACAGCCGATCCTCAGCAATATCCCCACCTGGCAGTGCCGGAAAGCGGAGGACCTGCGCTACGTGCTGAGCAATCTGGAGCTGATGGTGGTCAAGGAGGTCCATGGCGCCGGGGGTTACGGCATGCTGGTCGGCCCGCGTTCCACCCAAGAAGAGCGGGAGGCCTTCCGCCAGCGCCTGCTGGCCAATCCGGCCAACTATATCGCCCAGGACACCCTCGCGCTGTCGACCTGCCCGACCTTCGTTGATGAAGGGCTGTCGCCGCGGCATATCGATTTACGCCCCTACGTGCTGTCCGGGCAGGAGATGCGGCTGGTGCCTGGCGGCCTGACCCGCGTGGCGCTGACCGAAGGGTCGCTGGTGGTCAACTCGTCGCAGGGCGGCGGAACCAAGGATACCTGGGTGATGGAGGATGACGCATCATGCTAAGTCGTACGGCGAGTGAACTGTTCTGGATGGCCCGCTATCTTGAGCGGGCGGAGAGCTACGCCCGGGTGCTGGACGTGACCTGGAAATTATCAATGATCCCCCGCCACAGTCAGCAGTCGCGGGATCTGGCGCTGCCGCTAAATTTGTCGATGACCCACGAGCTGTTTCAGGCGCGCCACGCCCGCTTTACCATGAGCAATCTGCTCAACTTTTTTGCCCTCGATGGCAACAACCCCTGCAGTATTTACAGCTGCGTGGAGATGGCGTGGAACAACGCGCACGCGGTGCGCGGCAGTCTGTCGGCCGAAGTGTGGGAGAGCATCAATGCCACCCGCATCGAGCTGCGAACCCTCCGCCAGCAGGGGCTGGGCGAGCTGGGGAGCGACGGCTTTTTCGAGTGGGTGAAAGAGCGGGTGCATCTGTTTCGCGGGGCGGTGATTGGCACGCTGCTGCGCAACGACGCCCTGAGCTTTATCGGTATCGGCACGCTGATCGAGCGTGCGTTCGCCACCACCCAGCTGCTGCTGATTAAGGATCAACAGCTGACCAACGATCCGGACCCGGTGCGCGAATACTACCGGCTGGATACCCTGCTCAATGCGGTCAGCGCCCGCGAAGCATACAACAGCCTCTACCGCCAGCCGGTCAGTCGCGAAACGGTAATGGAGCTGCTGATCCTGCGTAACGATATTCCACGTTCGCTGCGCGCCAGCATTGCCGACCTGGTGGGCGAACTGGAGAAGATCGCCAACGATCGCTCCTATCAGCCGCTGCGCCTCGCCCATCAGCTCAACGTTGACCTGCGCTTCAGCACCCGTGACGACCTGGCGCAGGCGGACCTGCAGACCACGCTTAACGGACTGCTGGCGAGAATTAACGCCCTGTCCGACAGCATCAGACAAACCTATCTGGAGGCCTTATGAAACTGGTCATCGATCATCTCACCCGCTACGGCTACGATGAAGAAGTGAAGTTTTCCACCCAGTATCTGCGCCTGACGCCGCGCAGCACCGGACGGCAGACCATCACCGCCTGGACGCTGACCCTGCCGGACGGCGCGGCGGTGACCACCACCGACGGCTGGGGCAATGTGCTGCATGTGCTGACGCTGGATAACCCGCACAAAGAGATCACCATCCGCGCCAGCGGGATTGTCGATATCGCCGACGAGGGGGAAGAGACGCGTGATGAAGAGGCCGAGCTGCTATCGCCGCTGGTTTTTCTGCGCTCTACGCCGCTGACCCGCGCCGATACGGCGATCCGCGAGTTTGCCCAGCGCCTCTATCGTCCCGATGCGGCGGAAGAGAGTTTGAATCAACTGATGGCGGATCTGCTGTTAAGAATGCCATACTCCCCCGGCGCGACCCAGGTGCAGGACTCCGCTGCCGACGCCTTCGCCCGGGCGAAGGGAGTGTGCCAGGATCATACCCATGTTTTTCTCGCCTGCTGCCGGGCGCTGGATATCCCGGCGCGCTACGTCAGCGGCTATGTCTACAGCGATAACGCCCAGCATGTGGCGATGCATGCCTGGGCGGAAGTGTGGCTTGACGGCCGCTGGCTGTCGTTTGATATCACCAATAATACCCGTCGTCTGAATCAGCATCTGCGGCTGGCGACCGGGCTGGATTATCTCGACGCCTGCCCGGTACGGGGCACCCGGTTGGGCGGCGGCGGGGAGATTATGTTAACCAACGCTGAAGTGCGCGAACACAGCCAGCAGGCGCAGCAGCAATAATACGGGAATAACCGCAATGACCTACTGTGTGGCCATGTGCCTGGCGGATGGACTGGTGTTTGCTTCCGACTCCCGCACCAACGCGGGCGTCGACCATATTGCCACTTTTAAAAAGCTGCACGTTTTCCATCAGGAAGGGGAACGGGTGCTGGTGCTGCAATCCGCCGGCAACCTGGCCACCACCCAGAGCGTGATAAGCCTGCTCAGCGCGCGGATCCGTACCCAGCAGGAGCCGAACCTGATGCAGGTGACTTCCCTCTACGACGCCGCCATGCTGATCGGGAAAACGCTGCTGGAGGTGATCCAGCGCGACAGCAGCAACCAGCAAAACTGCAGTAACACCAACTTCAACTGCAACCTGCTGCTTGGCGGCCAGATCGCCGGTGAAACCCATCGTCTATTCCATATTTATCCGGAGGGCAACTTTATTGAAGCCACCCGCGACACGCCTTATTTCCAGATTGGCGAAAGCAAGTACGGGAAGCCAATCATCGATCGGGTGCTGACCATCGATACGCCGCTGGAGCAGGCGATGTGCTGCGCGTTGATCTCCATTGACTCGACGCTGCGCAGTAATCTGTCCGTCGGTCTGCCGCTGGATACGCTGCTCTACCGCAGCGGCAGCCTGAGCAGCGCCGGGCAGCATCGCATCACCGACAGCGATCCCTACTTCAACCGCATCCGCAAGGCGTGGTCGGAAGGGCTGTTGCACACCTTCCGGACCCTGCCGACCTGGACCCCAGCGGAGCGGGAAGAGGAGTAGTCTCTGCGCCGCTCCGCCGGCCACGCCGGCGCGAAGGCGGATAAGGCGCCAGCCTCCAGCGGGCAAGAAAGGGGGGTACGTTGCCTGCTGTGGATTGCCGGGCGGCGCTGCGCTAACACCGGCCTCCAGTGACCGGGGATCGACGTTCATCCCGTAGGCCCGGCAAGCTTAGCGCCGCCGGGCGATGGGCCATCATAACCAGATGGTGGTCGCAGCGAACGTCTCCTCTTAACTCATGCCACGGCTGTCAGAATCCCACGCTATTTGCACGCCATCGACCCGTTGCGCCGTGGACGGCATTCTCTGAGTCATGCGGAACGTAAACGCGCTTTTTGGCAAAGCTAAGTAAATTAAATACTTTGTTATTTAACGTGTTATCTCACATCTTCGAAGGGAATGAGGCAACACGGCAAGGTATCGGAAGTGACGGAAAAGAAGACGGCTGTCTATGTGGATGACCAACAGCGCATCCTGATCCGCCAGCTGGCGCGCAGCTGGCTGTGGCGCAGCGAGCTGCCGACCTGGCTGCTGATTGTGACGGTTTACGGCGGCTGGTTTGCCTGCGTGACGAGCTGGCGGACGCTGGGACTGTTGCCGGCCACGCTGCTGCTAATCTGGTTTACCGCCTGGTATATGTCCTTACAGCATGAGCTGATCCATGGGCATCCCACCCGGCTGGCATGGTTCAACCAGCTGCTGGGGACGCTGCCGCTGGCGGTCTGGTATCCCTACGGCGTCTACCGCGACAGCCATCTGGCGCACCATCGCAACCATCTGCTGACGCACCCCGAGGACGACCCCGAGTCGTACTATGTGACGGCGGAAAGCTGGCAGCGCTTCTCTGCCTGGCAGCGCCGTCTTATCCACCTGCGCAACACCTTCTGGGGGCGTCTGCTGCTGGCGCCGCTGATGGATATCGTTCACACCCTGCGTAGCGCGCTGCGGGCTTTCCGCGCGGGCGACCGCCGCGCCATCGCCATGTGGAGCCTGCATCTGTTTCTATTGACGGGTCTGCTGGCCTGGATGGCGGCGCAGGGTTTTTCCCCGCTGTGGTTTGTGCTGGCGGTGAGCTACCCGGCGCTGGCCCTGACCAAAGTGCGCTCTTTTCTCGAACACCGGGCCGCGGATGACCCGCTGGCCCGCTCGGTGATCAACGAGGCCGGGCTTCCCTGGCGGGTGCTGTTCCTCAATCTCAACTACCATGCGGTACATCATGACCTGCCAGGGGTCCCCTGGTACGCTTTACGTCGGCTGTATCTGCATCGTCAGGCGGCTTATCTGCAGCGTAATCAGGGGTTCCTGGTACGTGGTTACGGTGAGTGGCGACGCCATTTTAGCCGCCGGGCGGTGGCGGTGAACGCCCATCCAGGCTTTGGCGAACAGGCGCAGGCGGGAGGAGAACATGGCTGAACGTATGACCTTTCCCATGTATGCCATCCACCGACAACAGACCCAGGCCCTGTGGCTGGCGGTGCAGTCGCTGCTGGCTGAACGCGGCGTGATGGTGACAGGGGACCCTCCGGCGGCCGATCCCGAGGATCTGCAGGCCCACTGGCGCCAGCCGGGGCTGTTGCTGAGCCAGACCTGTGGCTATCCGCTGGTGACCCAGCTGCCGGAGGTGCAGACGGTGGGCTGCTTCCACTACGCCGCGCCCGGTTGCGAGGGGCGCCGCTACCGCAGCCTGCTGGTGGTCCGCGAAGCGGATAGTCACCGGATGCTGGCGGACTTTTTTGGCCGCCGCGCGGTATGCAATGCCGAGCACTCGCAGTCTGGCTACAACGTGCTGCGCAAAATGGTCGCGCCGCTCTCCCGGCAGGGGCGATTTTTTTCGGCGGTGGTGTTCAGCGGCAGCCATCGGCAGTCGCTGCGCGAGCTGCAACAGGAAAACGCCGATATCGCCGCCATCGACTGCGTGACCTACGCTTTGCTGCAGCGCCATCAGCCGCAGGCCCTGGCAGGCCTGGCGGCGATCGGCTGGAGCCCGGCCGCGCCAGGGCTGCCGCTGATCACCGCCGGCGCCACCCCGGCGACGACGCTGAACAGCCTGCGCGAGGCGCTCCAGCAGCTGGTGAGCGATGCGCGCTATCGCCCCCTGTGCGACGCCTTGCTGATCTGCGGCTATAGCGATATGTCGCGGGAGGCCTATGCTCCGCTGCTGGCGTGGCGGGATGAGGCCGCGGCGCTGGGGGTCAGTGAGTTATAAGGGAGACGGTCCGGTTTACCGTCGTTGGCGAGTCGGCTGCGGTGTACCACCTCCGTGTCAGAGCGAGCAACAGGCGCGTTTAATTAGCTGTTTTGAAGATTTGTGATCGGCAACACAAATGACTGCCTGCCAGGCACCGCAAAAGATAAATTGCCAGGGTTGATTTTAATCAAAGTATGACCGCCTGCGATATGGCGGAAAAAGCCGCCCCCTCCGCCGCATAAGAAAAACAAGATTGTGAATTTAATGTTTCTTTGATGTAAATAATGCCTGCGCCTTTTTCCCGCCCGCCGCCGATAAAATGTGATGCCAAACCGACTTGTCGTTAAATAATGGCGTTGATTACGTCCGCTTTTTATTCTTTACAGCATTAATTTAATTTTAGCCTTTTTTATCGCCCTGACGGCGCGGGTCAAATAGCGTACAAAAAGCGTATTTTTTATCGCCATTTTGCCGTCGATGTTATCGCCATCAATTATTTTTATCCCCGCATTCGGTTACGACAAAAAACGCGAAAACAACGTTGGTAATGATTTTAATGAATTGATTTTAAATGGATTATTCCGGATGGTGAATCCTGCTAATCGGCCACGGCGGAGCCTTTGTGAGAGCTCTCACATAACCCGCTAATCGCGATTTGTTACACTTTCCGCCGTCAACAAAGGAATGAAAGCGAGACGTGATGAATACTTTTTCTCTGCCTAAAACTCAGCATCTGGTGGTTTTCCAGGAAGTGATCCGCAGCGGGTCTATCGGGGCCGGAGCAAAAGCGTTAGGACTCACACAGCCGGCGGTCAGTAAAATCATTGGCGACATGGAAAGCTATTTTGGCAGCGAATTAATCGTCCGGCGAAATACCGGCGTCTCGCTCACCGAGGCCGGGCAGGTATTTCTGAACTGGTCAGAGGCGATCACCCGGGAAATGAAAAATATGGTCAATGAAATGAATGCGTTGACCAACAGCACGGTGGTGGATGTCTCCTTTGGTTTTCCCTCGCTGGTGGGGTTTACCTTTATGTCGGAGATGGTGCATCAGTTCAAAATGACCTTCCCCAAGGCGCGGGTATCGATGTATGAGGCGCAGCTCTCTGCCTTCTTGCCGGCGATCCGCGACGGGCGCCTCGACTTCGCCATCGGGACGCTGAGCGATGAGATGAAGCTGCAGGACCTGCACGTCGAGCCGCTGTTTGAGTCTGAGTTTGTGCTGGTGGCGAACCGGGCGCGGATCGGCAACGGCACCGTCCGCCTGGCCTCGCTCCAGCACGAGCAGTGGGTGCTGCCGGAGACCAATATGGGCTACTACAGCGAACTGCTGACCACCCTGCAGCGCAGCGGCATCCGCCGTGAAAATATCGTCAATACCGATTCGGTGGTGACGATCTATAACCTGGTGCTCAATGCCGATTTTTTGACGGTCATTCCCTGCGACATGACCACGCCGTTCGGCTCGAGCCAGTTTGTCACCATCCCCATTAAAGAGGCCTTGCCGGTGGCGCGCTATGCGGCGGTGTGGTCGAAAAATTATCGGCTGAAAACCGCGGCGGCGTCGCTGGTGGAGATGGCGAAACAGTATTCATCGGGGCAGGGCAACCGCCACTGGCAGCCAATAGAAATTGCCTGACTGATATTAATTAAATAATCCAACAACCATCCTCGCTGTTGTCAGCAGGATGACGCCCGGTCATTGACTTTATATTAAGATACAGAGGCCATAATGCATATTACCTACGATCTTCCGGTATCCATTGACGATATTCTCGAAGCGAAGCAACGCCTGGCAGGAAAAATATATAAAACGGGTATGCCGCGTTCGAATTATTTTAGCGAGCGCTGTAAGGGTGAAATATTTCTTAAATTCGAAAATATGCAGCGCACGGGTTCATTTAAAATTCGCGGCGCCTTTAATAAGCTCTGCGGCTTATCCGCAGCGGAAAAACGCAAAGGGGTGGTGGCCTGCTCAGCGGGCAACCACGCCCAGGGCGTCTCGCTCTCCTGCGCCATGCTCGGCATTGACGGGAAAGTGGTGATGCCGAAAGGGGCGCCGAAATCGAAAGTCGCCGCCACCTGCGATTATTCGGCGGAGGTGGTGCTGCATGGCGATAATTTTAACGATACCCTCGCCAAAGCCAGCGATATTGTTGAACTTGAAGGCCGTATCTTTATTCCTCCCTATGACGATCCCCAGGTTATTGCCGGGCAGGGCACCATCGGTCTCGAAATATTAGAAGATCTGTATGACGTGGATAATGTCATTGTGCCGATTGGCGGCGGGGGCTTAATTGCCGGCATCGCGATTGCGATTAAATCTATTAACCCGACGATCCGCATTATCGGTGTGCAGTCGGAGAATGTTCACGGCATGGCCGCCTCCTGGTACGCCGGAGAGATCACCAGCCATCGCCACGCCGGCACCTTAGCCGATGGCTGCGATGTCGCCCGCCCGGGAAAACTGACCTATGAAATCGCCCGCCAGCTGGTGGATGACATCGTCCTCGTCAGTGAGGACGACATTCGCCAGAGCATGGTCGCCTTAATTCAGCGCAATAAAGTGATCACCGAAGGGGCCGGAGCGTTGGCCTGCGCCGCGTTATTAAGCGGCAAATTAGACAGCTATATCCAGAACCGCAAAACGGTCAGCCTGATTTCCGGCGGCAATATCGATCTCTCGCGGGTATCGCAAATTACCGGTTTTGTTGACGCTTAATTCAATACATAAGTGAGGACAGGATATGAGTACGACTGAGAGCATTGCATCCAGCCAGACAAGCCTTTCGTCCTGGCGTAAATCCGACACCACCTGGACCCTGGGCCTGTTTGGTACCGCCATCGGCGCCGGGGTGCTGTTTTTCCCCATCCGCGCCGGCTTCGGCGGGCTGATCCCGATCCTGGTGATGCTGGTGCTGGCCTATCCCATCGCCTTCTATTGCCACCGGGCGCTGGCGCGGCTGTGCCTGTCGGGGGCTAACCCCTCCGACAATATCACCGAAACGGTGGAAGAGCATTTTGGCAAAACCGGCGGGGTGGTGATCACCTTTCTGTACTTCTTCGCCATCTGCCCGCTGCTGTGGATTTATGGCGTGACGATCACCAATACCTTCATGACCTTCTGGGAGAACCAGCTGCAGATGCCGGCCCTCAACCGCGGAGTGGTGGCGCTGCTCCTGCTGCTGCTGATGGCGTTTGTCATCTGGTTTGGCAAAGACCTGATGGTCAAGGTGATGAGCTATCTGGTGTGGCCGTTTATCGCCAGCCTGGTGGTGATCTCCCTGTCTCTGATCCCTTACTGGAATAGCGCGGTGATTGATCAGGTGAACCTCAGCGATATCGCCTTAACTGGTCACGACGGCATTCTGGTGACAGTGTGGCTGGGCATCTCCATTATGGTGTTCTCCTTTAACTTCTCGCCGATCGTCTCCTCGTTTGTGGTCTCCAAACGCGAAGAGTATGAAGCGCAGTTTGGCCGGGAGTATACCGAACACAAATGCTCGCAGATCATCTCCCGGGCCAGCATGCTGATGGTGGCGGTGGTGATGTTCTTCGCCTTCAGCTGCCTGTTTACCCTCTCGCCGCAGAACATGGCGGACGCCAAGGCGCAGAATATCCCGGTGCTCTCCTATCTGGCGAACCATTTTGCCTCGATGTCGGGCGCCAAATCCACCTTTGCCACCCTGCTGGAGTATGGCGCGTCGATCATCGCCCTGGTGGCCATCTTCAAATCGTTCTTCGGCCACTATCTCGGCACCCTCGAGGGGCTGAACGGTTTGATCCTGCGTTTCGGCTATAAAGGGGATAAAACCCGGGTCTCCAGCGGCAAGCTCAATACCCTGAGCATGGTGTTCATCATGGGTTCGACCTGGGTGGTGGCCTATGCCAACCCTAATATCCTCGACCTGATTGAGGCCATGGGCGCGCCGATTATCGCCTCGCTGCTGTGCCTGCTGCCGATGTACGCCATTCGTAAAGCGCCTTCGCTGGCCAAATACCGTGGCCGTCTCGATAACCTCTTTGTGACCGCCATTGGTCTGCTGACCATCCTCAATATCGTTTACAAACTGTTCTAATCCGGCTCAGGCCACACGGAGTACAACATGACTGAATTTCCGGTAGTGCTGGTGATCAACTGCGGCTCGTCGTCGATCAAATTTTCCGTGCTGGACGCCGCCAGCTGCGACTGCCTGCTCAACGGCGTAGCCGAGGGCATCAACGCGGACCAGGCGTCTCTCTCGCTCAACGGCGGCGAGCCGGTGGCGCTGGCGCCGCGCGGCTACGAAGGCGCCCTGAAGGCGATTGCCGGGGCATTAGCCCAACGCGATCTTATCGACAGCGTGGCCCTGATTGGCCACCGTGTCGCCCACGGCGGCGACCTCTTCACCGAGTCGGTCATTATCAGCGAGGAGGTTATCGACAATATTCGCCAGGTATCGTCCCTGGCCCCGCTGCATAACTACGCCAGCCTTAGCGGCATCGCCTCGGCGCAGCGGCTGTTCCCGGGGGTCATGCAGGTGGCGGTCTTTGATACCAGCTTTCACCAGACCCTGGCCCCGGAAGCCTTTCTCTATGGCCTGCCGTGGGAGTATTACCAGAACCTCGGGGTGCGCCGCTATGGCTTCCACGGAACCTCTCACCGCTATGTCTCCCGGCGCGCCCTGGCGCTGCTCGGGTTGCCGGAGCAGGAGAGCGGCCTGGTGATCGCCCACCTGGGCAATGGCGCCTCGATCTGCGCGGTGCACAACGGCCGCAGCGTGGACACCTCGATGGGGATGACGCCCCTGGAGGGGCTGATGATGGGCACCCGCAGCGGCGATGTCGACTTCGGCGCCATGGCGTGGATTGCCGCGGAAACCCGGCAGACCCTCAGCGACCTGGAGCGGGTGGCCAACACCGCTTCCGGCCTGCTGGGGATCTCCGGCCTTTCCTCCGACCTGCGGGTACTGGAGCAGGCCTGGCATGAGGGCCATGCCCGCGCCCGCCTGGCGATCAAAACCTTCGTCCATCGCATCGCCCGCCATATCGCCGGCCACGCCGCCGCGCTGCAGCGTCTCGACGGCATTATTTTCACCGGCGGGATTGGCGAAAACTCGGTGCTGATCCGTCGGCTGGTGAGCGAGCGGCTGGCGGTCTTTGGCCTTGAGATGGACGCCGCCCGCAACCAGCAGCCTAATTCGGCCGGCGAGCGCCTGATCTCCGCCGACGGCAGCCGGGTGCGCTGTGCGGTTATCCCCACCAATGAAGAGCGCATGATTGCCCTCGATGCGATCCGCTTAGGCCGGATCCACACCGCGGCGGCGCTGGCCTGATTTTTATATTCTGTAGAGAGACGATGCTCATGAAAGTAGATATCGACACCCACGACGCACGATACGCCGACGCCTGGCAGGGCTTTCGTGGTACGGCGTGGCAAACGCAGATTAACGTTCGCGACTTTATTCAGCATAACTACACCCCTTACGAGGGCGATGAGTCCTTCCTCGCCGACGCGACGCCGGCCACCAACGCCCTCTGGGAGCAGGTAATGGCCGGGATCCGCGTCGAGAACGCCACCCATGCGCCGGTGGATTTCGACACCAATGTCGCCACCAGCATCACCGCCCACGCGGCGGGCTATATCAACCAGCCGCTGGAAAAGATCGTCGGCCTGCAAACGGACCGGCCGCTGAAGCGCGCCCTGCATCCCTTTGGCGGGATCAATATGATCAAAAGCGCCTTCGAGGCCTATGGCCGCGAAATGGACCCCGATTTTGAGTATCAGTTTACGGCGCTGCGCAAGACCCACAATCAGGGCGTATTTGACGTCTATTCCCCGGATATGCTGCGCTGCCGTAAGTCCGGGGTGCTGACCGGGCTACCGGACGGCTACGGTCGCGGACGGATCATCGGCGATTACCGCCGCGTGGCGCTGTACGGCATTCGCTATCTGGTCCGCGAACGTGAGCTGCAGTTTGCCGACCTGCAGCCAGCCCTTGAACGCGGCGAGGCGCTAGAGGCCACCCTGCGCCTGCGCGAAGAGCTGGCCGAACAGCGGCGCGCGCTGCAGCAGATGCAGGAGATGGCGGCCCGTTACGGCTGCGATATCTCCCACCCGGCGCGCACCGCCCGGGAGGCGGTGCAGTGGCTCTACTTCGCCTACCTGGCGGCGGTGAAGTCGCAGAACGGCGGCGCCATGTCGCTGGGACGCACGGCCACCTTCCTTGACATCTATATTGAACGCGATCTGCGCGCCGGTTTACTCAATGAGGAGCAGGCCCAGGAGCTGATTGACCACTTCATCATGAAGATCCGCATGGTGCGTTTCCTGCGTACCCCGGAATTTGACTCGCTGTTCTCCGGGGATCCCATCTGGGCGACGGAAGTCCTGGGCGGTATGGGGCTGGATGGCCGCACCCTGGTCAGTAAAACCACCTTCCGTTACCTGCATACCCTGCACACCATGGGTCCGGCGCCGGAGCCGAACCTGACCGTGCTCTGGTCGCAGGCGCTGCCGGTGGCGTTTAAAAAATACGCCGCCCGGGTCTCAATCGCCACCTCGTCGCTGCAGTATGAGAACGACGATCTGATGCGCAGCGATTTTCACAGCGACGACTACGCCATCGCCTGCTGCGTCAGCCCGATGGTGATCGGCAAGCAGATGCAGTTCTTCGGCGCCCGCGCCAATCTCGCCAAAACGCTGCTCTACGCGATTAACGGCGGGGTGGATGAGAAACTGAAGATCCAGGTGGGGCCGAAAACCGCGCCGCTGCGCGATGAGGTGCTGGACTACGACAGCGTGATGGCCAGCCTCGACCACTTTATGGACTGGCTGGCGGTGCAGTACATCAGCGCGCTGAACATCATCCACTGCATGCATGATAAGTACAGTTACGAAGCGGCGCTGATGGCCCTGCACGACCGTGACGTTTACCGCACGATGGCCTGCGGCATCGCCGGCCTGTCGGTGGCGGCGGATTCGCTGTCGGCGATAAAGTACGCCCGGGTGAAGCCGGTGCGCGACCATCACGGGCTGGCGGTGGACTTTGTCATTGAGGGGGATTATCCGCAATATGGCAACAACGACGATCGCGTCGATGCCATCGCCTGCGACCTGGTGGAGCGCTTTATGCGCAAAATTCAGGCGCTGCCCACCTGGCGCCAGGCGGTGCCGACCCAGTCGATCCTGACCATTACCTCCAACGTGGTGTACGGGCAGAAAACCGGCAACACGCCGGACGGACGTCGGGCGGGGACGCCGTTCGCCCCGGGGGCCAATCCGATGCATGGCCGCGACCGCAAAGGGGCGGTGGCGTCGCTGACCTCGGTGGCGAAACTGCCGTTTACCTACGCCAAAGATGGCATCTCGTACACCTTCTCCATCGTGCCGGCGGCCCTCGGCAAAGCGCCGTCGGCGCAGGAAAACAACCTGGTGGGGCTGCTGGACGGCTACTTCCATCACGAGGAGACGGTGGAGGGGGGACAGCACCTCAACGTTAATGTACTGAACCGGGAAAAGCTGCTCGATGCGATAGAACATCCGGAGCAGTATCCGAATCTGACGATCCGCGTCTCCGGCTATGCGGTCCGCTTTAACGCGCTAACCCGCGAGCAGCAGCAGGATGTGATCTCGCGAACGTTCACCAGCCAGCTCTGAACGGCCGCCGGGCCACAGGAGAGCCCTTCACGGGCTCTCCTGTTATCATCTTCACATTACCGCAACAAAATAATCACCACTGTTGATCATATTCGCATTTTTGCACCACGCTGGCGCGCAGCGACCGCTAACTGCATCTATGTTTAGCTCACGGGCCGGTACGGATACCGCGTTGTCCGGCTCGCCACGTGATGGCAACCGATCTCCTGACCTGAAAGGGAATGCGCCCTTGCCAGATGCGGCACGGGTTGTCGTCGCGTGCGCACCGACCGGGGCGTCCGCTCTCCGGCGCGATCTCTCTACCTGGCGGGATTTTTGCTTCTTCCACCCTGGCCGTCCTGGCGCTGCGCCTGCGTCGGTACCACACGGTAAGTGATATTTTCTGCGTCATTCCATGACGCCAGGCTCTAAATCGCTGAGGAATATCCGAATGTCTTTGAAACTGAAAACAATGACGCTTCATGTTGTGATAGCAGGTTGTATGAGCATGGCCTTTTACGCCCAGGCTGACGTGAAGATCGGCGTCGCCGGGCCCTTCACCGGCCCCAACGCCACCTACGGCGCCCAGTACTGGAAGGGGGCCTCGCAGGCGGTGGCTGATATCAATGCCGCCGGCGGCATCAAAGGCGAAAAGATTGTGCTGGTGCAGGGGGATGACGCGTGCGAACCGAAACAGGCGGTAGCGGTGGCCAACCGGCTGGTGGACGAAGCGAAAGTCTCCGCCGTGGTGGGGCACTTTTGCTCTTCCTCAACGATGCCGGCCTCCGAGGTGTATGACGAAGCCGGGATTCTGACCATTACCCCCGGCTCCACCAATCCGCAGATCACCGAGCGCGGCATGAAGGATCTCTTCCGCATGTGCGGCCGCGACGATCAGCAGGGGGCGATTGCCGCCAACTATATGCTGGACGTGCTGAAGGCGAAGAAAATTGCCGTCATCCACGATAAAGACACCTATGGCCAGGGGCTGGCCGATGCCACCCGCGCGGCGCTGGCGAAGCGGGGCACCAAAGAAGTGTTGTACGAAGGCCTCTCCCGCGGTGAAAAAGACTTTAACGCCCTGGTGACCAAGATCGGCGCCCTCAAGCCGGACGTGGTCTATTTTGGCGGCTGCCACCCTGAGGCGGGCCCGCTGGTGCGCCAGATGCGCGAGCAGGGAGTGCAGGCGAAATTCTTCTCCGGCGACTGTATTGTCACCGAGGAGCTGGTGACTGCCGCCGGCGGGCCGCAGTTCACCAACGGCGTACTGATGACCTTTGGTCAGGACCCGCGCACCCTCCCGGAAGGCAAAGCGGTGATCGAGAAGTTCCGCGCCAGCGGCTTTGAGCCGGAAGGCTATACCCTCTACGCCTACGCCTCCATTCAGGCTATCGCCGCCGCCTGGAACGCCGTCGGCACCGATAACGCCAAAGCCAGCGACTGGCTGAAGAGCCACGACGTCGAGACGGTGATGGGCAAAAAAGGCTGGGATGGCAAAGGCGACCTCAAGGTGTCGGACTATGTGGTCTATCAGTGGGACGACAAGGGCAAATATCACCAGCTCTGATCGGCGACCACCCAGTAACTATCCGTTGTTTTGATTGGCTAATCGTCTCACGACGGCGGTCGACCGGGTACCGATCCCGACGGCCGTCGGCCGGGCGGCTGGAGGGGCTATGACGGCGTTTTTTCTGCAACAACTGATCAATGGGCTGACGCTGGGCGCGGTGTACGGCTTAATCGCCATCGGCTACACCATGGTGTATGGGATCATCGGCATGATCAACTTCGCCCACGGCGAGGTGTATATGGTCTCCGCCTACCTGTGCGCCATCGGCCTGGCGCTGCTCTCCTTCTTCGGGATCCATTCGTTTCCGCTGCTGATTTTCGCCACCCTGGTATTCACCATTGTGGTCACCGGCGTGTACGGCTGGGCGATCGAGCGCATCGCCTACCGGCCGCTGCGCAACTCGACGCGCCTGGCGCCGCTGATCTCGGCTATTGGAATGTCGCTGATCCTGCAGAACTATGTTCAGCTGAGCCAGGGGCCAAACCAGCAGGGGATCCCGACGCTGCTCAGCGGCGCGCTGCGTATGACGGTGGGCGATGGGGTAGTGCAGATCACCTGGACCAAGGTGTTTATTCTCGTCGCCGCGCTGGTGGGGATGCTGATCCTGACCTGGATTATCCAGTACACCCGGCTGGGGCGCATCTGCCGCGCCACCCAGCAGGACCGGCGCATGGCGGCGATCCTCGGCATCAATACCGACCGGGTGATCTCCCTGGTGTTTGTCCTCGGCGCGGCGATGGCCGGCCTGGCCGGGGTGCTGGTGACCATGAACTACGGCACCTTCGACTTCTACATCGGATTTATTATCGGCATCAAAGCCTTCACCGCCGCGGTGTTGGGCGGGATTGGCTCGCTGCCTGGCGCGATGCTGGGCGGACTGCTACTCGGGGTGGCCGAGGCGCAGTTCGCCGGAATGGTGAATTCGGATTACAAAGACGTTTTTTCCTTTGCGCTGCTGGTGGCGATCCTGATTTTTCGCCCGCAGGGGCTGCTGGGTCGTCCGCTGGTGGCCAAGGTCTGAGGGGGCTCTATGGGTGAACTGACGCGCCAGCCTGCGCGGGATATCAAAAGCGCGCTGATCGACAGCGTGCTGGCCGGTCTTTGCGCGTTAATTGTCTTTGGCCCGATCGTCGGCGTGGTGCTCAAAGGCTATGGCTTTACCCTCGCGCCCGCGCGGGTGGCGATCCTGGTGGCGGTGGTGATGGCCGGCAGACTGGCGCTCAGCCTGCTGCTGCAGAGCCGGCGGGGCAAGGCCTTGGTTGCCCGCTTTGAGGGGGCGGATGACGGGGTGTACGTCCGGCCCCCGGGCTACCGCTCGCGGCTGCGCTGGATAATGCCGTTGCTGGTGGGCCTGGCTATCGCCTTTCCGTTTCTCGCCAGCAAATACCTGCTGACCGTGGCGATCCTCGGGCTGATCTACGTCCTGCTCGGTTTGGGGCTGAATATCGTGGTGGGTCTCGCGGGGCTGCTCGATCTGGGCTATGTGGCGTTCTATGCTATCGGCGCCTACGGCCTGGCGCTGGGCTACCAGTACCTGGGCCTCGGCTTCTGGGTGATGCTGCCGCTGGGGGCGGTGATGGCGGCCCTCGCCGGGGCGTTGCTGGGCTTTCCGGTGCTGCGCATGCACGGCGACTATCTGGCCATCGTCACCCTCGGCTTTGGCGAAATCATTCGCCTGGTGCTTAACAACTGGGTGAGCTTCACCGGCGGCCCCAACGGCGTCCCGGTGCCGTCCCCCACGCTGTTTGGCCTCGAATTTACCCGCCGGGCAAAGGATGGCGGTATCCCTATCCATGAGTTCTTCCACGTCAGTTACAACCCCAACCTGAAATTTATCTTCCTCTACGCCGTGCTGTGCATGGTGGTGATACTGGTGCTGCTGGTGAAGCATCGCCTGACGCGGATGCCCATCGGCCGCGCCTGGGAGGCGCTGCGCGAGGATGAGATCGCCTGTCGGGCGATGGGGCTCAACCATGTGCTGGTTAAGCTCTCGGCGTTCATGCTCGGCGCGTCGACCGCCGGCATCGCCGGAGTGTTCTTCGCCAGCTATCAGGGATTTGTTAATCCGACGTCGTTCACCTTTTTTGAGTCGGCGCTGATCCTGGCGATTGTGGTGCTGGGGGGAATGGGCTCCACCCTTGGGGTGGTGCTGGCGGCCTTTGTCCTGACGGTCACCCCGGAACTGCTGCGTGGGTTTGACGAATATCGCGTGCTGCTGTTTGGCGTGCTGATGGTGCTGATGATGATCTGGCGGCCGCGCGGCCTGGTGCGCACCAGCCGCAGCGGGGTCGCGTTGCGAAAAGGAGTCGCGCCATGAGCGACAGCATCTTACGCGTTGAGCATCTGATGATGCATTTCGGCGGCATCAAAGCGCTGAATGACGTCAATCTGGAGGTGGAGCGCGGGTCGATCACCGCCCTGATCGGCCCCAACGGCGCGGGCAAAACCACGGTATTTAACTGCCTGACCGGCTTTTACCGGGCGACGGGGGGGAGTATCGTGCTACGGGCGCGGGAAAAGGTCACCGATGTCATTCAGGTGCTGGGGCAAAAGCTTCACCCGGACGATTTCCTCCACCCGGCGCAGCTGGGGCGGCGGATCTATTACAAGATGTTCGGCGGCACCCATCTGGTGAACCGCGCCGGTCTGGCCCGCACCTTCCAGAATATTCGCCTGTTCCGCGAGATGTCGGTGATTGAGAACCTGCTGGTGGCCCAGCATACCCAGGTCAACCGCCATCTGCTGGCCGGGATCCTCAACACCCGCAGCTATCGGCAGGCGGAAACTCAGGCGCTGGATCGCGCGTTTTACTGGCTGGAGGTGGTGGAGATGGTGGACTGCGCCAACCGTCTGGCGGGAACGCTTTCCTACGGACAGCAGCGGCGGCTGGAGATCGCCCGCGCCATGTGCACCCGTCCGGAGATGATCTGTCTGGACGAGCCGGCGGCCGGACTCAACCCGGTCGAAACCCAGGCGCTGAGCCGGATCATCCGCTTTCTGCGCCAGCAGCACGGCATCACGGTGCTATTGATCGAACATGATATGGGGATGGTGATGGAGATTTCGGATCATATCATCGTCCTCGATCACGGGGACGTCATCGCCCGCGGCGCGCCGCAGGCGATTCAGGCCAACGCCAGCGTGATTGCCGCCTATCTTGGCGCTGAGGAAGAGGAGACGCGCCGATGAGCCAGCCACTGCTTGCCTTTGATGAGGTGGATGTCTTCTACGGGCCGATCCAGGCCCTGAAGCAGGTCTCCCTGACCGTCAACGAGGGGGAGACGGTGGCGCTGATCGGCGCCAACGGCGCGGGTAAATCGACGCTGTTGATGTCGGTCTTCGGGCAGCCGCGTATTGCCGGCGGGGAGATTTTCTATCGCGGGGAGGCGATCAGCCGGAAATCGACCCACTTTATCGCCAGCAACGGCATCGCCCAGGCCCCGGAAGGGCGGCGCATCTTTCCCGATATGACCGTCGAGGAGAATCTGCTGATGGGGACCATTGCCATTGGCAACCGCTATCAGGCCGAGGACAAGTCCCGGATGTACCAGCTGTTCCCCCGGCTGGAAGAGCGGCGGGGACAGCGGGCGATGACCCTCTCCGGCGGCGAACAGCAGATGCTGGCCATCGCCAGGGCGTTGATGAGCCGGCCGCGCCTGCTGCTGCTGGATGAGCCGAGCCTGGGACTGGCGCCGCTGGTGGTGAAGCAGATATTTCAGATCCTGCGCGAGCTAACGGCCCAGGGGATGACGCTGTTTCTGGTGGAGCAGAACGCCCGCCATGCCCTCAACCTGTCGGACCGCGCCTACGTGATGGTGAACGGCCAGATCCGCCTGAGCGGTAGCGGCCAGGCGCTGCTCAACGACCCGGAGGTGCGTAAGGCGTATCTGGGGATCAGCGGCTGAGAGGGTTAATCCCGCGGTTGGTTACGGGTTTTAATGTGCTGCCAGAAACGTTCGGCGGCCTGGTTAAGCCGCGAGCCGGAGCGGTAGAGCCAGGCGCCGATCGGCAGCGACAGGCTCTCATCGAGGATCGTCAGTCGGCCTTCGTCCAGCTCGCGCTGAATGGAGTACTGCGGCAACCAGCCCACGCCGTCGCCATTGAGGATCATGCGCTTGAGCAGCTCGCTCATGGAAGAGACAAAGGTGAGGGAGAAGGTGATCTCCGGCGTGCGGTCGATGACCTGGTTCACCTGGCGCCCCATATAGCTGTCGTTGGCGTATTTCATCAGCGGCAGCACGCCGCGATGTAAATGAAACAGCGGCCGGCCATGTTCGTCGCAGGGGGAGACCAGGTGCAGGTAAGAATCAAAAATTTTATGATTAATAAACGGATAGTTCATTAATTCTTCATTATAGAAGGAGAGGATAAAATCGCTTTTACCCTCTTTCAGGTTAAATACGGCGTCGTTGACGTTAATCGATTCAACATGAAAAGTCTTATTTTTACGGTCGGTGTAACCGGCGATAATTTCCGGCAGCAATAACACCGACAGCGACGGGGCGGCGTCGATTCTTATTTTTTGCGTGGTGTTATTTAAACCTTTAATTCGGCTGATCTGAAAATCCATGTCGTCGAGCATATTTCGCGCATAGCCGACAAAAATTTTCCCGCGGTTGGTCAACTGCAGGGGGTTGGCGCTGCGGTCGAAGATGCTGAATCCGAGGGAAGCCTCCAGCGACTGGATGCGTCGGCTGAACGAGGACTGGGAGATATTGCGGGCTTTGGCCGCCAGGGTAAAGCTGCGTGACTCCTCGAGAGCAATCACATCATACAGCCATTTAACTTCCAGATTTGCCAACACCGATCCAGTCCTCAAAAACGCAATAAAGGCTATGCAATTTTAGCATAGCGCATAGAAACTATGCAATTAACATAATTATCGACAGGTGTTAACATTTTTTGGAAAGTTGAGATTTAAGAATGCGTATCGGCGACCCTACATGAGCACGATATGAAATCGCGACTCACGGTTATTTATTGCTTTATTTCATTGCCCAGGATTTATCTTATTAAATAGCTGCCGACGATGACGAAAGCAATGAATAACCCAGGCCTCTTACCTTAAATAGTTTGTCAGGAGTTCCATGTCACAACAAATTGAATCAGTAAAAATGGCTCTGCAGGAGCTGGGGATTAATGCAAGCGGCGAATTGTTTTACAACCCTGATTACGATTTGCTTATTGCACATGAAACCGCTCCTGAGCTGACCGGCGCGGCCCGCGGCGTAATGACCGACTCTGGCGCTGTGGCAGTGGATACCGGCATCTTCACCGGCCGCTCGCCGCGCGATAAATATATCGTCAGAGACGAGCAGACGCGCGACACCGTATGGTGGGCTGACTCCGGCCTCGGCCGCAATGACAATAAGCCGTTATCGCCAGAAGTGTGGCGCAGCCTGAAAAGCCTGGTCGCAGGCCAGCTGAGCGGCAAAAAACTGTACATCATCGACGCCTGGTGCGGCGCCAGCCCGGACACCCGCCTTGGCGTGCGCTTCGTCACCGAGGTGGCGTGGCAGGCCCACTTTGTCAAAAACATGTTTATCGTGCCGAGCGCCGACGAGCTGGCCAGCTTTACTCCGGACTTCGTGGTGCTCAACGGCGCCGGCTGCACCAATGCTAACTGGCAGGCGCAGGGCATGAACTCCGAGAACTTCGTCGCCTTTAACCTGAGCGAGCGTATTCAGCTCATCGGCGGCACCTGGTACGGCGGCGAAATGAAAAAAGGGCTGTTCTCGGTCATGAACTACCTGCTGCCGCAGAAAGGCATCGCGTCGATGCACTGCTCGGCCAACCGCGGCGAAGCAGGGGACGTCGCGCTGTTCTTCGGCCTCTCCGGTACCGGCAAAACCACGCTGTCCACCGATCCGCATCGTCAACTGATTGGCGATGACGAGCACGGCTGGGACGATGACGGGGTGTTTAACTTCGAAGGCGGCTGCTACGCCAAGACCATCAATCTCGACCCGCAGGCGGAGCCGGAGATTTATGGCGCCATCCGCCGCAATGCGCTGCTGGAAAACGTGGTGGTGCGCGCCGACGGCAGCGTGGATTACGCCGACGGCAGCAAAACCGAGAACACCCGCGTCTCCTATCCGCTGTCGCATATCGACAATATCGTCAAGCCGGTGTCCCGGGCGGGCCATCCGTCGAAGGTGATTTTCCTTGCCGCAGACGCGTTTGGCGTCCTGCCGCCGGTCTCCCGTCTGACCACCGAGCAGATGCAGTACCATTTCCTGTCGGGCTTCACCTCGAAGCTGGCGGGCACCGAGCGCGGCATTACCCAGCCGACGCCGACCTTCTCCGCCTGCTACGGCGCGGCGTTCCTGCTGCTTCACCCGACCCAGTACGCCAGCGTACTGGCGGCGAAGATGGCGGAATCCGGTGCGGAAGCCTGGCTGGTCAACACCGGCTGGAACGGCGAGGGCAAACGCCTGTCGCTGCGCGATACCCGCAGCATCATCAGCGCGATCCTCAATGGCACCACCGGCCCGCTGCGCGATGAAGCGATCCCGGTGTTCAATCTTGCGATCCCGCAGAGCATTCCGGGCGTCGACAGCGCAGTGCTGGATCCGCGTAATGGCTGGAGCTCAGCGGATAAGTGGCAGGAGAAGGCGGAGAGTCTGGCTCAGCTGTTTATGGATAACTTTAAGCAGTACAGCGATACCGAAGCGGGCGCGCGTCTGGCGCTGGCCGGTCCGCAGCTGCAGAATAGCGCGGTCGAAGCCTGATCCGCGGCCAGCAGGTCGACGCCTGGCGCCGACTTGCTGGCGAGCCGCTTTACTCCGCAAAGGCCCGCAGCGCATCGCCAGTGAGGCGATAACGCACCCACTCATCCTGCGGCTGCGCGCCAATGCTCAGATAGAAATCAATCGCCGGCTGGTTCCAGTCGAGCACGCTCCACTCCAGACGCCCGCACTGACGCTGTACAGCATATTGCGCGATGGTTTTCAGCAGCGCTTTTCCGGCGCCGATCCCGCGATAGTCGGGGGTTACGTACAGATCCTCCATATAGATGCCGTTACGGCCAAGCCAGGTGGAGTAGCTGGTGAAGAACACGGCGTAGCCCACCGCTTTGCCCGCCACCTCGCAGATCAGCGCCTCGGTTTTGCTGCTGCTGGCAAACAGCGTCTCTCTGATCTCCTCTGCCGTCGTCACCACCTCTTCGGGGGCTTTCTCGTAGACCGCGAGTTCATAAATCATGTCATAAATAGCGGTGGCGTCGTCCGGGGTGGCCTGGCGGATCGTGATGCTCATGGGTCGTCCTGTCTGAATGGTATGAAGGAAAGCAAAATTGCTGACCCAGAGCATAAGCGGTATTGTGAAAAGAATTAAGTGCAATGAAATCAGCAAACGATGAATATTATGCATCCTGTCCTGCGCCGTATCGACCTCAACCTGCTGCCGGTCTTTGACGCGGTCTATCGCTCCCGCTCGGTGCGCCTGGCGGCAGAAGAGCTGGCGATGAGCACCTCGGCGCTGAGCCATGCGCTCTCCCGGCTGCGCAGCGCCCTCAACGACCCGCTGTTCTATCGGGAAGGTCACCGGATGTGTCCCAGCGTCTATGCCAGCCAGCTGGCGCCCTCTATCGCTTCGGCGCTGAAATTTCTCAATCAGGAGCTGACGCCGCCGGCGGCGTTTGTGCCGGCCGCCAGCACCGACTGCATGCAGATTGCGATCACCGATTTCACCGCGTTCTGCGTCTTTCCGACGCTGATGCACCACCTGCAGCGTGAGGCGCCCGGGCTGCGGTTTGAGCTCCGTTATCTGCCCCACAGCCCGGCGCTGACCGAGCTGCTGGCGGGGGAGGTCGATCTGGCTCTCGGGTTCAATACCCCTGACGAGCCAGCTCATCCCGATCTCGAGGAGATTAACTGGCTGCGGGACGAATATGTGGTTATCAGCCAGGCCGACCGAACGGCGCTGACCTTGGACGCCTACCTTGCGGCCCGTCATCTGGTGGTGACCCCGTGGAATGAGCGGCAGGGGGTGCTGGACTGTGAGCTGGAGCGGCAGGGCTATTCGCGGCAGGTGGCGGTGAAAACGCCCTCGTTGCTGAGCGCTCCCTTTATTATTGAGCAGAGCGATCTGCTGATGGCGCTGCCCCGGCGGGCGGCGGAGACGATGGCTCGCGCCGCCCGGCTGACCATTTTCCCGCTGCCGTTTCCGGTTCCCCCGTTTGACGTCAAGATTTACGCCCACAAACGCAGCGGGAAACGCGAGGCCACCCGCTGGCTGATCTCCCTGTTGCAGACGCTGGGGAACGCCGCCGCGGCGCCGGCGCCATGAGGTCACGTCCGGATTATTAACATCTTGCCGCTCGGCGTCGCGTTAACCCTGCCGGGCCGGGTATGTCTTTTACCGCCTGGCGCCCGGGGCGCAGCGGCGTACCCTGGCCTCGGTCACAAAACGGAAAACTCACCTTTTCATCCCTGCCGCCGACGCTGATGGCGCAGAGAGTGTTAAATGATTGTATATAAAAGTAATGTTAATTAGTTAAATGTTATTTATGCGTAAATTGCATCAATGGATGCGTTTATTACGCTTATTTCATTCCCGGTTCTGTTTCAGTCTTCAGCAACAGGCGCGCGACAACGCGTGGATAACAAACTGGAGACCTGCATGCATTCGACAACCTCACTGATGAGTACCCGTGACCGGCTCGGCGCCATTCTGCGCGTCACGTCCGGTAACTTTCTCGAACAGTTCGACTTTTTCCTGTTCGGGTTTTATGCCACCTACATCGCACATACCTTTTTTCCGGCGAGCAGTGAATTCGCCTCGCTGATGATGACCTTCGCGGTCTTTGGCGCCGGCTTTCTGATGCGGCCCATCGGCGCCATCGTGCTTGGCGCCTATATCGACAAGGTAGGGCGGCGCAAAGGGCTGATTGTGACCCTGTCGATCATGGCCACCGGCACCTTCCTGATCGTGCTGATCCCCTCTTACCAGGCCATTGGCCTGTGGGCGCCGCTGCTGGTGCTGATCGGCCGCCTGCTGCAGGGCTTCTCCGCCGGCGCTGAGCTGGGCGGGGTATCCGTCTATCTGGCCGAGATCGCCACCCCGGGCCGCAAAGGGTTTTACACCAGCTGGCAGTCGGGCAGCCAGCAGGTCGCCATTATGGTGGCGGCCGCGATGGGCTTTGCCCTCAACGCCGTGCTGGAGCAGAGCGCCATCAGCGACTGGGGCTGGCGTATTCCGTTCCTTTTCGGCTGCCTGATCGTCCCGTTCATTTTTGTGCTGCGCCGTAAGCTGGAGGAGACCCAGGAGTTTACTGCCCGCCGCCATCATCTGGCGATGCGCCAGGTATTCGCCACCCTGCTGGCGAACTGGCAGGTGGTCATCGCCGGGATGATGATGGTGGCGATGACCACCACCGCGTTCTATCTGATCACCGTCTATGCGCCGACCTTTGGCAAAAAAGTGCTGATGCTCAGCGCCTCGGACAGCCTGCTGGTCACGCTGCTGGTGGCGATTTCCAACTTCTTCTGGCTGCCGGTGGGCGGGGCGCTGTCCGACCGCTTTGGCCGCCGACCGGTGCTGATTGCCATGACCCTGCTGGCGCTGGCTACCGCGTGGCCTGCGCTGACCATGCTGGCGAACGCGCCGAGCTTTTTGATGATGCTGAGCGTGCTGCTGTGGTTGTCCTTTATCTACGGCATGTACAACGGGGCGATGATCCCGGCGCTGACCGAAATTATGCCCGCCGAAGTGCGCGTGGCAGGCTTCTCGCTGGCCTATAGCCTGGCGACCGCGGTGTTTGGCGGCTTCACGCCGGTGATTTCCACGGCGCTGATTGAATATACCGGTGATAAAGCTTCCCCAGGCTACTGGATGAGCTTTGCCGCCGTCTGCGGCCTGCTGGCCACTTGCTACCTCTATCGCCGCAGCGCCGTTACGCTGCAGACGGCACGTTAATCAGGGAGATGATGATGCGTAAAACGACAGGAACCCTGCTGGCCACGCTGCTGCTGGCCGCCACCGGCGGCAGCGCGCTGTCCGCTGAGGTCACCGTGATGATCTCCGGCGGCTTCAAAGCGGCGCTGGAAAAGCTGGCCCCGGCATGGGAAAAACAAAGCGGCAACCACCTCGTGGTGATCCCCGGGCCGTCGATGGGAAAAACGCCGCAAGCGATCCCTAACCGCCTGGCGCGGGGCGAACACGCGGACGTGGTGATTATGGTCGGCGACGCGCTGACCAGCCTCGAGAAAGCGGGCCGTACGCAACCGGATTCACGCCGGGAGCTGGCCGACTCGCCCATCGGCGTGGTGGTGAAAGCGGGAGCGCCGCTGCCGGCTATCCACAGCGCAGACCAGCTGCGGGCGGCGCTGCTGGCTGCGCCGTCGGTCGCGTACTCCGACAGCGCCAGCGGACGCTATGTCAGCTCGACGCTGTTCCACCGCCTGGGCATTGATGAGGCGATGCAGAGCAAAGCGCAGATGGTGGAGCGTATTCCGGTGGCCTCGGAAGTGGCGAAGGGACGGTATGCGATCGGTTTTCAGCAGGTGAGCGAACTGCTGCCGGTGCCCGGCGTGACCGTTGTCGGCGAACTGCCGGATAACCTGCAGTACATCACCCGCTTTGCCGGGGCGGTGACCGTCATCGCCGACCACCCGCAGGAAGGAAAGGCGCTGCTGACGTATCTGGCCTCACCGGCGGCGCAGGAGACCATCCACGCCACCGGTATGCGAAGCGTAGCTGCCGCCGCGCCGGTCAGCCAGAAGGATACTGTTCAATAATCAGCTTCTCCAGCTCTGCCGCCACGTAGGACTGAATACGGCCGCTGAGGCGGATCAGGCCTACCGTACGGGTGACCACCGGGTCGGTAAGCGGTACGGCGCGGAGAACGGAATGCTCCCCGGCGGGCATCGACATCGCGGGCACGGCGGCAATGCCGATGCCCGCTTCCACCATCCCCAGCATCGTGGTGACGTGGCGGGTTTCGCAAATGCTTGGCCGCGCCGGCGTCAGATGCGCCAGCTCCCTGTCGAGCAGCGTCCGGTTGCCGGAGACCCGATCGAGGCCAATATAATCCTGTTCAAAGTATGCCTGCCAGCTGAGGTGCGTCCTGCTCGCCAGCGGATGGTCGTGCCGACAGGCGGCGACATAGCGGTCGTCGGCCAGCGGGGTGAATTCGATGCTGGCCGGCAGGTTTTTGGCAAAGCAGAGGCCAAAGTCAGCCTGTCCGCTGCTCACCGCCTCAATGACATTCCCGGCGCTGCTGTCGATTAGCCGGATACGCACCTGGGGAAAGCGCGCCTGAAAGCTGCGGATGATTTCCGGCATAAAGTAGTAGGCGGCGGAAGGTACCGTCGCCACTGTCACCAGCCCGGTACGCGCCTTGCTGACCTGGCTGATATCCGCCAGCACCGTCTCGACGTGGGCCAGCAGCTGCTCCGAACGTTCGGCAAAATTCTGTCCATACAGCGTAAGGGTCACGCGGCGGGTGGTGCGCTCGAACAGCCGGTTGCCTAACGCGGTTTCCAGCTTTTCGATGCGGCGGCTGAGGGCCGACTGCGACAGGCAAATGGATTCTGCGGCCAGCCGAAAGCTGCCATACTCCATCAGGGCGCGAAAGGCATAGAGATCGTTGAAGTCAAAATTTACGGGCATGGCGGCGGCATCCTTATCGGCTGTCTGGCGCCTCGCCCCGTCCGGTGAGGGGCGATGGCGACGAAAATCGGCTCGGCAGGTGACTGGGCGCGCGGCTGACCGCACGCCGGGTCGTCATACCTTGAGCAGTTTTACCGTGGCATCGATATCGATTTCGTCTTCCGAGAAGATCAGGGTTGTCCCCTGAAAGGTGGTGATCGCCAGCTTTTTCACCGAGCGCATCTCTCCCGGCTGCACCGTGGATTTTGGCCGGATGCTGTTCATCAGCAGCCCGACCGACAGCACCGCGTTTTCTTTATCCACACGGGTCTCGACCGGCTCTTCTTCCCGGTAAACCACATAGGACTTGATGGAGGTCAGCTTCAGCCGCTCGCCGGCGATATAGATATATTTGCTTTCCGGAATGACCTTCACCGCGTAGGCCGACAGCCCTTTATTGTTGGTGGTAGGTTCAAAAGTCACCGCCGCGTCTTTCTTGATGAGATCGGGATTGGCGACCTTAATCACATGAAAATACCGGTTTTCGCCGTTTTCATCTTTGATAAATCCAAAACCTTTATCTTTAAACCACGTTGTGATTGTTCCGTTCATCGCCATTACCGTTCTTACTCGTTGGTTAACTCAAATTTTGCAGCGCGCAGTGTAAAGCACATTGCCTGCGCAGACCATGCCTTTACGATAAGTGTGGGTGATAAATGACGCCGCCGCGAGGGCGGATCGTGCGCCAGCGTCGTACCGGCGGGCAAAATGGGGTACTATCGCCGGCCACTCCTTCTTCGGGCCGTCTGATGTCCACCATTATCGATACCTTTGTCGCTCCGCCGTGCCGCGAGCAGATAACCCTCCTGTATCAGGACGAACACCTGCTGCTGATCAATAAACCTGCCGGGCTGCTGAGCCTGTCAGGCAAAGATCCGCGCAACCTCGACTCCGTGCATCATCGACTGGTCCAGCGCTTTCCGGGCTGCACCCTGGTACACCGCCTTGATTTCGGCACTTCCGGTCTGATGGTGGTCGCCCGCAACAAGGTGATTAACGCCGCGCTGTGCCAGCAGTTCAGTCAGCGCACGGTGGGTAAGGTCTATACGGCGCTGCTGTGCGGCCATCTGCCGGAAGATGAAGGGATAGTGGAGGCGGCGATCGCCAAAGACCCGGCCCGTTTCCCGCGCATGTCGATCTGCGCCCGGCACGGCAAACCGGCGCGTTCGCGCTACCGGGTAATTGACCGTATGTACCAGACGCGGGAAGGGGAGAGGGCGCTGGCGCTGACGAGGGTGGCGCTCACCCCGGAGACCGGGCGCACCCATCAGCTGCGGATCCACTGTCAGCTGCTGGGCTATCCGATCCTTGGCTGCGATCTGTATGGCGGCCGGGAATTGCCGGGCACGGAACAGGCTCCGCGGCTGATGCTGCACGCCAGCGAACTGCGTTTTCGCCACCCCGTCAGTCGCGAGCCGATGCATATCCAGCAGGCAAGCTCGTTCTGATCGCCTGCCGCCGAAAGCCCGCGATCACCACATCAGGTCGTCGGGCACCTTAAAGTCGGCGTACGGATCGTCTTCATCCTGCTCATCCTGGCTCAGGGCGCTGTGCAACACGATGCTGCTGGGATCGCGCTGGGCAATTTTCTCAGCCACAATCGCCGGAATAATTGCATATTCCCCTTCAGGTTTGTTATCCACCGCCAGGCGGGCAATCGCCAGGCGACCGTTAATCAGCTGGGTTTGGGTGGTCTTGTCGACCATGATTTTTTTAATCAGATTATTATCGGTAAAGTTAAAGCCGATATCGCCCCGGGCGACCGTAATGCGGTTCATCTCAATCAGCTGCTTGACCTGAGCTTTATACTCTTTCGCCAGCACCGCCTGCTTTTGCTGCTCGCTGAGCTGTTTATCGCGCTCCAGCTGGGCTTTTTTATTCTCTTCCACCGCTTCCCGGGCCTCACGGGCCTGCACGCGGGATTTTTTCGCCGTTCTCTGGACTTTGGCCATTTTTTTGCTGCTGACCAGGCCGGCTTTGAGCATCTGCTCTTGTAAGGTAAGTTTTGTCATTTGCGTATCTGAAGCTTAGGAAACATCTGGCAAGTATACCTGCATTGGCGGAAACGACGCCAGACCCGCGGACGTACTGGGCCGCTGTGCCCGGTAGCTCGAGACTGGCCGGGGATTACTCCCGGGGCTGGAGCTGATAAATCCAGGCGCTGACCTGCTGTCCATCGTCGGTGGTCACCTCCACCGACACCCGATCGTACCCCTCCTCAAAGTCGTCCAGCATGGCCCAGTGCGCCGCCAGCCGGTCGGACAGGAACAGATAGCCGTTGACCCGCGGGCCGTTGGCATCGAGGACGATCCCCGGAAAATCAGCAGCTGCGCCCCAGCCGCGCGCGTAAAAGGTACCGGTAACGTAGCCCGGACGCCACTCGCCCCCGATCGCCTCCAGAATATGCGCATTGCTGCGACCGGGACAGAGCGTCCCATAGACAAATAGCGGTTTCATTTTCTCTCTCTCGTTCGCCCTGATACCCGCCCCCAGCGGAGCGGAAAACCAAAATACGGGGTAATTCAGCGCCTGGCAATGGCCGGGTGGGGGGGCAGGCATCTCTCTGATGCCGGAGGAGATTCAGGCGCCGGCGCTGTCGGTGGCATATTTACTGCAGTGACAATTTAGTGTTGAGTTTTTTATTATTTGCAGGTGAATATAAATAATATTTAATAGCGAAATAATAAATGGACGGCTTATAGAATAAGCTGCGTGAATGGAATGAAGAGGAATTATAAAACTTCCTTGGGTTGAATTCAGATATTATTTAGGGCCAGGCGTTACCTCCCCTGGCTATTTCACTTTAAGATAAACCTCCCTTGAACAAAAAATACCATCTGATTTCGAAATTCTCGCGGGCAGGGGAGATATTTCCTTTCCTTGAAGCGGCAGGCAATCAATCGAGACGAACGACGTTCGGGAGAAAAACCGCTAGTGAGGAACAGGCCAGAGCAAATGCAGGGGCTGAGGCGAACGTACGGCGGATGAAGGATATCCGACCGGGCATTTGGTCCTGTCTGCAGACAGATGAAAGCGAAAGGCACAGGAGGTGCAATGAAGATTTTCCGCCCATTATGGCGCGACGGGGCTTTTCTGGTTCCGCAGCAGTTTCAGCAACAGGCCCGCTGGGAGGCGCACGTCGCCGATACGGTCTCCCGCATGGCGCTCGCCCACCCCTGGGGGGTATTGCGCGCGGAGTTTGACGCCAGCGCGCTCACCCTTTCCCGGCTCAACGCCACCCGGCTGATCGTGCGTTTCGCCGACGGCGCGCTGATTGACACCGAGCTGGCGGATATTTTGCCACCGGTCCGCGATGTATCGGACGTGATGCAGGACAACGTGGAGGTTCTGCTCGCTCTGCCGCTGCTCAGCGCCAGCGGCGGCAATCTTGATGACGGCCAGGAAAGCGCCCGCCCGCGCCGCTGGCGCGCCGAGCAGGTGACCGTGCAGGAGCTGGCAGGCCATGAACGCAGCGAGCTGGCCGTTCTGCGCCACGCGCTGACGCTGCGTCTCTCCACCGAGGAAAATGCGGCCTTCCTTACCTGCCCGGTAGCGCGTCTGGTACGCGACGCCCAGGGGCAGTGGATCGTTGACCCGAAATTCATCCCGCCGCTGCTGTCGCTGGCCGCAAGCCCGACGCTGGTCAGCGAGCTGGGCGAGCTGCTACATCGCCTGCAGGCCCGACGCAGACGCCTCATGGCCATGCGCCGTGAAAGCAATGCGCGGATGGCTGATTTTGCCGTGGCGGATGTTTCCCTGTTCTGGCTGCTCAACGCGCTGAACAGCGCCGAGCCGGTGCTCAGCGAGCTGCATCAGGACCCTTCGCGCCATCCGGAGCTGCTCTATCGTGAACTGGCCAGGCTGGCCGGCAGTCTGCTGACCTTCTCTCTTGAACATCATCTGGACGCGATCCCCCGCTACCGGCATGCCTCGCCGGAGCAGGTATTCCCACCGCTGTTTGCCCTGTTGGATACGCTGCTCGAAGTCAGCTTGCCCTCAAGGGTGATCGCCATCGCGCTGGAGCAGGGTGCTGACCGGGAGATCTGGCGGGGGAGGCTGCACGATGCACGGCTGCGCGAGGGGGCGGATTTTTATCTGTCGGTGCGTTCTTCACTTCCCCCTCACCAGCTTCAGAGCCGCTTTCCGCAGCTCTGTAAGGCGGGTAGCCATGATGATGTCGCCGAGGTCGTCAACATTGCCCTCAGCGGCATCGCGATCAAACCGCTGAGCCACGTGCCGGCGGCGATTCCGCTACGTCTGGAAAACCAATATTTCGCTCTGGATCTCTCCACCGATGCCGCCCGCGCGATGCTGGAGGCCGGCAACTGCACCTTCTATACCCCGGAATCGCTTGGCGACGTGAAACTTGAACTCTTTGCGGTACTGCGCTCATGAATATCTCTGAAAGCGATCTGATCAACAAAACCTTTTACCCGGGCTGGCTGATGGTCAGTCAGTTACGCTGCGGCCAGCCGGTGACCGATGGCGAGGCGCTCTATCGTCAGGCCTGTCGATGGGTGACCGAGGCGCGCGAGGCGCTGGCGGCGGCAGGCGTCAGTGAAGCCAGCGCTGAGCAGATGCTCTATGCCTACTGCGCGCTGCTCGATGAGAGCGTCCTCAACCGCGCCAGTCAGGATGATGGCTACCGCAGGTGGCGCAAGGATCCGCTGCAGGCGCGTTTTTTCAGCACTCTCAACGCCGGGGAAGAGCTCTGGGAACGGATCCGCCAGCTGCTGCGAGAGCCCACGGCGGATGCGGCAGTGCTGACTTGTTTCTATCGTACTTTGCAGCTGGGGTTTGTCGGGCAGTACCGCGCCCAGGATGACGAACGGCGTGAGGACGTGGCGCATGCGCTTGGCGCACGGGTCCCGCCGTTCAGCCTGACCCAGGAGGCGCCGGTGGTGGTTCGTGCCTCCCGGCTGCGCAGCGGACGGCGGATGTACTGGTGCGGCTGGGCGGTTGGCATTGTGGCGCTGGCCGCGCTGTGGTTGACCTTCTCCGCCGTGCTGTCACAGATGGTGGCGAAGATAGCAGGGCAGGGATAAGAGATGCGTGATAACGCCCGTCGTCTGCTTACGCTACTGACCGTCATCCTGGCCCTGTGGCTGGCGCTGGGCTTCTGGCCGCTGTCCATCGGCAACCAGGTGATCGTCAGTCTGTGCATCCTGCTGGTGGGCGGCGCGGCGCTCTGGCGTCAGCGTCGCCGGGCAGTCAGCCGTCAGCGATCGGAAATCGTCCTGCCGCCCGAGGATTTTCAGGGGGCAGTGGTTCTGGTCTGCGGGGATACCGACAGTCTGTTTCCCGGGCGTTCGGCGCACTGCGAAACCCGTCACGGCTGGTATCTACGGGGAGACAGCGCGGAGCAGTTGCCGCGGCTGGCGCAGTACCTGGCGGCGGCGCGTCCGGCGCTGGTATCGCAGGTTTCCGTGCTGCTGGCGGTGGTACCGGAGCACCACCCCTCCGGGGAGCACCTGGTGCAGTCGCTGTGCGACTGGCGGCGGAGTATTGTTCAGTGCCGAACCTGGTTAAACGGTCTGCCGCCGGTGTGGAGCGTGTTCTGGGTGACGCCGCCTGGCGGCCAGGCAGCGGAAAGCCGCTGGTTTACCGTCACGCCGGATCGGCCTGGTCTCCAGGTGCGGCAGAAGGGACAAGCGCCCCAGTCGATTGCCGACTGGCAGCGAGAGGGCAGCTCAGCCTCACGCCTGCATCAGACGCTGTGGCTGGAGAGCATTCTGGCGTTGGCAGAAAACGTTCTTGTCCGGCCACTGAGCACTCGCCAGGCGGAACTTTCGCCGTTGGACCTGTGCGCCATGGGCATCTGCCTGACGCCGGTGACGGCGGTGGCAAATAACCTCTGGCAGCAGCAAATCGCCGGGATCACCACGCTCTCCCCGGGCAACGCCGCGGCGCCAGGTCCTCACCCGCTGCCGGATCTTCTTCTGTCGTCACTGCCGCACCGCCACGGGGTCAGCCGCCGGATGCGCGCTGCCGGTCTTGCCGCTGGCATGGGCTTCCTCTTTCTGGCGCTGGCGATGCTGGCTTCCTTTATCAACAACCAGCGCCTGGTGCGCAGCGTCGGCGATCATCTGGCGGTGTATCACCGCCTTAGCGGCGCGCCGCCGACGCCGAAGCTGCAGGCGCAGCAGCGTCTGCGTGCCGACAGCCGCCTGCTGGATGACTGGCTGCGCCGGGGAGAGCCGCTGCGTTACCGGCTGGGGTTGTATCAGGGATTGCGGCTGATCCCCTTCGTGGAAGCCGCGATCAATGACTGGGCGCCGCCCCCGCCGCCGCGTCCGGTCATTAAGCAGGTTGTGCAGGGGCCGCAGACGATCCGCCTCGATAGCATGGCGCTGTTCGATACAGGCAAATCGACGCTGAAACCGGGTTCGACAAAGCTGCTGGTGAACTCGCTGCTGGGCATTAAGGCGAAACCCGGCTGGCTGATCGTGGTGGCAGGCCATACCGACAGCATCGGCAACGATAGATCCAATCAACAGCTCTCTCTGAAGCGTGCCGAGGCGGTCCGCGACTGGATGCGCGATACCGGCGATGTGCCGGAGAGCTGTTTTGCGGTGCAGGGCTACGGCGAAAGTCGTCCTGTCGCCAGCAACGAGACGCCAGACGGGCGGGCGCAAAATCGCCGGGTGGAGATCAGTCTGGTCCCGCAGAAGGACGCCTGTCTGACGCCGGGCACGGCTAATACCTCAGGAGCCGGGGCTGACGCCTTAAAAAACGAAACCGAGTAATCCGCGACCCCGAACGAGGACGGTGAACAATAACAATCTGCCTGCCTGACCCTGTGCGCTACGGGTTCCTGATAAACAGGAAACAGCGATGGGCGGTAGCGTGCCTGCAGCCAGTCAATCTTGTCGGCAAAGCGGGGCCTCTGCGGGGATGAAGCGCAGGAAAGGGGATGGATAAAGGAGATCAGCATGGATAGCGCTAAGGACAGTGCCAGAGAAATGCTGGCAGCGTTAAACGTTGAAGGTTCCGGTTTCTGTGTGCTTTTTTATTTCTCAGTAAGTGAAAATAAATATCCCTGGGGTTGCCTTTTAGTAATGAAACTCCTGGTGGGGTATCTGATATATCGATATGCACTTAAATATATTTATGATGAATGAGATGATTATCATTAAACAAAATTAAACCGTATGGCCTGTTAATCGATGTTTGATGGTCACTACTGCGGAGTAAAACAGGAATATAATGGATACCTCTTCAATAATTACCGGCACCACCCTTAACCGTTACCAGCTGGATATTCCTTCATGTACTGCATCGCTGGATGTGGAAGAATTCAGCGGTGCAGAAAAACTCAGTGAAACGTATCTCTGGACAATTTATTTCACCAGCACGGATAAAAATATCGACGCCAGCCAGTTACTGAGCAAACCGGCGACGCTGACGATGGGCGGCGGCATATTACAGAGCCTGACCGAATGCAAACGGGTGCATGGCGTGGTCACGCATTTTGAGCGTATCAGTGGCTCTGCTGACCAGGCAGAGTACATGATAACCCTCGAACCCTTCCTCTCGCTGCTGGACAAACAGTTCCGCACCCATCGTTTCTTCGTCAATAAATCGGTGCCGGAAGTGGTGGAGCAGGTTTTGCAGGAACACCACCTGCATGACTGGGAGTATGAGTTTAATCTCAAGCAACACTATCCGCGGCGCGAGCAAATTAATCAGTATCAGGAGAGTGACCTGGCGTTTATCCAGCGCCTGCTGGCAGAGGTGGGGATATTTTATTTCTTCACCCTGCAGGAAGAGGCCCAGAGCGAAGTGGTCCACTTCGCCGACGCGCAGCGGGCGCTGATGTTCGATAAGACACTGCCGGTTAACAGCCCGTCCGGGATGAGCGACAGCGGTGCGAAATCAGTGTGGGGGCTGAATGTCTCCCATAACGTGGTGGAGGCGGGCGTCATCACGAAAGATTACAACCACCGTACCGCGCAGAGCATTCTGCAGTCAGCCCCGGCGGATATGACGCGGGGGGACGGCGAAGGAAATACCTATGGCGAGGTGTATCACTACAAACTGCGCCACCAGGAGCGGGGCGATAAAATCGACCCCACGGCGGAAACGGCGAACTTTTACGCCCGCCTGGACCACGAACGTTTTCTGGCGAACCAGACGCTGATAACCGGCGTCAGCACCGACGCGACGCTGGCGCCCGCCCAGGTGCTGACCCTCACCGACAGCCTGCCGCCGACCCTGCCGGCGCCATTACAGGAGCCGGTACTCATCACCGGAACCGGTTTTACCGCCAGTCGCAGGAACGCCCTGCGGGTGACAATACTGGCGGTGCCGTACAGCGAAACGGTGTGCTGGCGTCCGCCGCTGCTGCCGCGTCCGAAGGTGACCGGCACGATGACAGCGCGGGTGACCAGCGCGAAGGCGAATGATATCTACGCCTGGCAGGATGCGTCCGGGCTGTACCGGGTGATGTTCGACGCCGACCGGGATGATAAAAAGCAGGGCCAGGAGAGCATGCCGGTGCGGCTTGCCAAACCCTACGGCGGCGATGTGTACGGCTTTCACTTCCCGCTGATTCAGGGAACGGAAGTGGCGATAGCGTTCCACGAAGGCGACCCCGACCGCCCGTATATCGCCCATGCGCTGCACGACTCGCGGCATGTTGACCATGTGACGGAAAAGAACAGTACGCGCAACGTCATCAGAACGGCGGGGCTGAACAAGCTGCGGATGGAGGACAAGCGCGGCGAAGAGCATATCAAGCTCAGCACCGAGTACGGCGGCAAGACGCAGCTGAACCTGGGGCATAATGTGGATGCTCAGCGAGCGCTCCGTGGGGAAGGTTTTGAGCTGCGTACTGATGAGTGGGGGGCGATACGCGCCGGGAAAGGGATATTTATTACTGCGGACAGTCAGCCTGAAGCACAGGGGAAGACATTGGATATGGCTGCGGCACATTCTTTACTGGCGCAAGCCCTTAGCCAAATGGAATCACTTTCACAGGCAGCATCAGCGGCAAAAGCACAGCTTCTGCAATATGAACAACAACAGGCATTGATGGAAGAGAAGCTACTTACATTAAAGCAGGCTGTATTGCTGGCAAGTGCACCCGAAGGTGTTGCTTTAGCCAGCGGTGGTCATTTTCAGACGACTGCAAGTGAAAATATCTATATTACGGCAGGGCAACGTATTGAATTGGGGGCAAATAATAATATTTGCCTGGCTGCATCTAAAAAAATATCAATTTTTACTGAGGATGAAGGAGTCGAGACGATTGCCGCAAAGGGAGATTTGGTGTCGCAGTCTCAGTCAGGAAATATTGAAACAATCGCTAAACAGAATATCTCTTTGGTCAGTACAACAGAAAATATTACTTTGACAGCAGCAAAAACTTTGACATTGGCTTGTGCTGGTGGTGCGTATGTTCGTCTGTCCGGGGGGAATATAGAGTTAGGTTGTCCTGGTGATATTATGATGAAACAAAGTAAGCTTCTCTATAGTGGTCCGGCGTCTTTGCAATCAAATATTCCAGAACTACCCGATAGTGGCCCACACGCAATGAGTTTTATGTTGCTGGACGCTTTGGGTAATGCTGCACCATCTGTTATGAAAGTGAGTCTTTTCGATAGTGAGTCAAAAGAAAAAATATGGGACTCTGCTTTTTATGATGGAGAGTCGGGATGTTTTGAACAACCTGAAAGTAAAAATTTTCAGGCAATAATTGGCGATGACAAATGGACGAGTCTTTTTTCTTATGATGATAACTACGAGATTGAGGATGAGATTGATGATGATCTGGATCTTGGTGAGCATGGTCCGCAGTATGATGGTGAACTAAACGAACAAGATAAGGAATAGCTATGGAACAGTATACCGTTCAGAAGGGTGACAGCCTGTGGAAAATCAGTCGTAAATTTGGCATTGATATCAATGAACTTGCCAGTATTAATGGACTTCACACTAAAGCAGAGCGACATATTATCCAACCCGGACAGATATTAAATTTACCATCAAAAGATAAAGTCTATGATACTCAATTGACGTTGAGGATCTGCGATCTTGCCTGGCGTCCGCTCAAAAATGCAAAAGTCAGACTCACTTTCGATGGCAGGACGTATGAATACGTAACCGATGGGACTGGTGTTATGGCAGGTCTGCTTATTGAAGATAGTACCAAAGGTATAAAGGTTGAATTACAACATTTGAATAAGAAAGAATATATTCTGATAGCCAACCATAAAAAATTACCGCTGGGAACGTTAACTCTGCGGATATCATCCAGAGAAATGATAATAAAAGGAAGTACCAGAGTTAAACAAGGTACCCAGCAATCGAGCAAACGACAGGAAAAAGAAAAGGCGAAACAAAGAAATGACTCATCTGCTTCCAGCCCATCAGAAAGTAGAACAACAGAAAACCCGACTCCTTCTGTAAATCAAACCACCAGAACTGAAGGTGGTGCTCCTACCAGTGTGAGTAATATTGGTAATGTTAGTGAAGGGTTACGCCTTCCTCCAGAGGCAGAACAATATCGAGATTATATCATTGAAACAGCTAAAAAATATGATTTCCAGCCAGAGGGACTTGCTGCATTAATTTATGCAGAGTCAAGATGGAAAGCAAATGCGACCAATCCTACTGGTTCGGGAGCGGTAGGGTTAGGACAGTTTAAACCTGATACATGGTTATCTTACTGCGCTAAACCTGAATCTAAGGTTTATCAGTTTATAACAGAAAAATACTCATACCAAAAATTAATATATAGAGATAATAAACTTTTTGGCGAGTCAGGTGACGGAACTATAACGGAAATCGATACAGATACTGTTTTATCTTTACGGGTTAATGCAGAATACAATATTGATATGATTGGATTGTATGATCGAAAAGGGATTGACTCACTTAGTTTAAAGTTATCAGCAGTTAGTGCTCTTGAATCAGATGAATTAGTTAAAATAGCTTACCTTGTTCATATGAATGGGGCATTTGGCGCATATGACATTATTATGAATGGGAAAGAAACTCCTGGAAAAGGCGAAAAAATCCCCACTAATATTGTTTTCTATAACCGACTAATTGGTAATTTAAAAGATAATGAGATGAGAATTAGGTATTATTCTATTGATAGTACATGGAGGACCGCTTTTGTTGCATGGATGGTCAATTATTTCGATTCAATTATCGTACCTGATCATTACCGAATTGAACCGAAGATGACAAATTACTCCACCAAAGATATTATTCAGAAACTTAATTCTACGTACATTATAAATACGGATTTACCTCCAGTAACTCTTACGAATTCGCAGCCAAGAAGTACCCCATCGAATTCGCAGCCAAGAAGTACCCCATCGAATTCGCAGCCAAGAAGTACCCCATCGAATTCGCAACCAAGAAGTACCCCATCGAATTCGCAACCAAGAAGCACCCCATCGAATTCGCAGCCAAGAAGTACCCCATCAAATTCGCAGCCAAGAAATACCCCATCTCCTTCTGTAAACGTTGAGGGGAATACATGGAGTAACCCACTTTCTGTGTGCCGGATTCGTACTCATGCTCTTCCTCGAGTCCGTAGTGCTACTTTTAAGGGATGGAGAACTCGCTCTAATGGACGTCGTTATCAACACCAGGGCTTGGATATAGAAGCTGCACCAAACACACCAATATTTTCAGTAGCAGATGGTCGCATCGCTTTTATAATTGATCCTCCTCGTAGTGATTATGGCAGACAGTTGTGTATTATTGTTCAGGTTGACGATCTTCCACTAGAGAAGGCGTTGCTTTGTAGATGTAATGATAGTGAAATTAGTGAGGTTTATTTTTTCTACGCCCATCTGTCTGCAATTCATTCTGGTTTAGAGAGGGGAGACCATGTACGTTGTGGTGAATTATTGGGAGAAACTGGTTGCACAGGTAATGCCAATGGAATGACCAGTATAGCTTTAGGTGCTCATCTCCATTTTGAAGTTAGAGTAAAAAAGAGACCTGGTCCTGGTATAGCAAACAGGCTTGATCCTGCTCCTTTCATCGATGGGTTTAATTATCCTTAATAAGAAAATGAGAAATGAAAATTTTTATTAAATATTCTTTCATGTCGCTTTTATTTTTAGAAGCAGCAAGCTTACAAATCTGTTATGCGTCAGATAACTCAGTATCCAGTGTCAACTCGGATACAAATTCCATGACATTATCGGAGATTTTTTCAAGACAGGAACAACAACGTGTTGATGAGGAATATCGCGGTGATTATCGTAATTACAAAAATAAGCAAAATAATTTACCTGATTCTCAGAGGAGCAAAGTTTTTTCAAGTAATGAATATTGGTTGGTAAATAAAGAACAGGATCTATGGCTTGGCTTGTTTGATGGAAAAAATATCAAAGTGCCAGCAAACTATTACAAGGACATTCCTAATGGTGGGTATCATCAACAACGAATATTAAGAGTTAAAAGAAAGGGTAAAATTTCACAGTTTCTATTGGAACGTGAAACTAATAATTACCCATCTAAATGTCTCAGTGTAATAAATAATATAGTTTTTGACTCTTCATCATATACATATTTTTACTCTGGATGTACTAGTTTTAGTTTTGAACCTAACTCAACCCGCCATAGCATATTATATGATATTTTACTATATGATAAAATATATGATACGATAATTGTGCTTGATTCAATTCCTTATTCAACTCCTGAAGATCTTAAATATATAAAAGAATCTTTGGTGTCAATAAATGGATACTATCGGTATGATGCGCTTGACGTTGCATTTAGAATAATCGCAAAAGATCAGATCGTTATTGTTGACCCTGACACAGGCAAAGCTTTACCTAAGGTACCAAAAACTGATGACAATGGGAAAATCATCTTGATTAATGGAAAGCCAGTAATGGTTGATGATCCTGATGGCTATAATCCTGTCATTTTAAAAAGACTTCCTGAAGTCACTATTGTTGATTAATATCTTTATCAATTATTTTGATTATCCATAGGATGGTAAATCATGAAATATTTTGTTTTATTTTATTTTTTGATATCAACACAATTTGTCCATGCTAGCGATAGAAATGATGAGATATTCTTTTCCGAGAGTGACCCTGGAAATCTATTAGATCGAGATGCAGACGAAAGACATCATGATCAATTTATTTATTTTAAAACAACTCAAAACAATCTCCCCGATATAAAGAGGAATAAATCTTTATTTTACAATCAGTATTGGTTGATAAATAAAAAACAAAATTTATGGATAGGCTTTTTTGATGGAAAAAAATAAAAGTACCTGCTGGGATTTATTCAAATCTATCAGAGGATAGTTATCAATCGCAGCAGGTAATTAGAATAAAAGGAAATGGAAAAATATTACAGTTTTTATTGCCATCAGCAGTTGATGGATATCCAAACTCTTGTCTTGAAAAGAATGATAAGATAATGAAAGACGATCAGTTTTATATATATTTTTATTCGGGCTGTACATATGACTCACTTCAGAGGAACTCAATCAAGCATGACGGGCATTATGATATTTTACTTTACGATAAGAAATTTAATACATTAGTTAAATTGGATTCAATTCCTTATTCAATCCCTGAAGGTCTTAAATATATGAGTGAGTCTTTGGTATTAAAAAATGGATACTATAGGTTTGATTCTGCACAGGGGGCATTTAAGATAACAAGAAAGGATCAGATAGTTATTGTTGACCCTGACATAGGCAAGGATTTACCTAAGATACCAAAAACTGATGACAATGGGAAAACCATCTTGATTAATGGAAAACGGCTTTGTTGAATAAATCAGATTTCGGGTAAGTCTCCCCCGTAGCGGGTTGTGTTTTCAGGCAATACGCACGCTTTCAGGCATACCTGCTTTCGTCATTTTGTTCAGCGC